>NZ_MAYG01000012.1:300000-600000 GCF_001684965.1 Chryseobacterium arthrosphaerae
CACTGGCGCTATTGTCAATATCTCTATTCCAGAGCTGTTCTTTGCCAAAATAATACTTTGCGAAGGAATGACTTTTTACTCCATGGGCTTGTGATAGTCTAAAAAACCAACTTGTAAAAAGTTCATCCTGATATGGTGGGGTATAATGTGCCCATATATTTTTATCTAATATTTGAATGTGTGGCATTATAAATTAGCTCTTCGCAAAATTTTCTTTCTATCCTCTGGAGAAACGTATTCAATATTATCCAAAATTTTGTGATCAATTTTATTGAGCCCACTATTAAGAGCAAGCTCGGCTGCTTTTACTAAGATGGTATTTATTTCTCCGATCAGACCATCTGACATTGCTAAAATTCTTGATGCCATTGAGTTCTCAGCAAGATATGACGGGTTTTCAAGAGGGAGAAGCGCCTCATAATTTACGAGAAACTGTAAGTATACTTCATTCATTTTCCATCTTTCCAGTATAACTGTTTCAAACCTATTCGAGAGTTGGGAATCAGACTGAATGACATTGAATGCATCGCGAATACCTACACAGATAATTGGAATTTTTAGTTCATTGCTTAAATACTTTAGAACATTCAAAAATATTCGTTGTTTAAGAGGACTTCCTGCAAGAACATGATGTATTTCATCAACGATAATAAGTTTTACTTCTAGTTTCTTAAACAAGGAAATAATCCTTCTTTGTTTTATATCTGGACTTTCACTTTTTATTATTGGTGCATTGAGAATTTGTAGAATCTTATTATAAAAGCTCTTCTCATCGGGTTCCGCCGGTGCCTGTACAACAAGCACTGGAGCGATAACAACATCATATTCTCCTTCCCGGATATATGGATTGTTTTTCTTATAAAACCTATTAATCAATGCTGTTTTTCCATTGTTTGTTTCTCCAACAATCAATAAATTAGGCATTCGATCTACCGTTGGGTAGTTTTTAAGGTCGTCCAATTTTGCTAGTATTTTATCAGCATTAGGATAAGGAATCCATTTTTGTTTTCTTAAATGAAAGATTTTTTCTTCTAAGCTTCCACTTAAAACAAGCTCCTTGGTTTTAGTTGTCAAATGCTTCATCATCTAAGTTTTCAAATGGTTTTAGTGTGAATTCGTTTTCAAAGTTAATCTCTCTAGTATCCGAAGTTTGAGTTTTGTTAACCTCGGATAATTCTAGGTCATTATTGACTTTTGTAATATTTTCCAGGAAATTTTCTTTGCCATTGAATTCTTTTGTTATCATCCTTCTGGAATTCTTGGAAAGTCTTTTAGTTGCTTTAATTGCTTTTAATTCAATTTCTTCCAGCTTTTTATAGCTTTCAAATATATGTGCCTCATTAATAGCCCCGGTATTATCTTCTTTCCATTTTTTTACTGCAGCTCTATACTCCCACACTGACATAGGAGGATAGCGAGTATCTCTGTAAGGTATTTCAAAATATTCATTTAGGTCCGGATCAAAAAAATAGATTACGCTTATGTCTTTAGGATTTCTTCTAAATGAATACTTCTTTAAATTCTTATTGCTATTAGGGGTAGCAATGTATTTTCTTAATACTTCATCATAATAATGAATATGATCGATCACAACTCCTGTTGCCTGTATTGTTCTTTCTAAATAAGGCATAAAGTCAAGTCTTATCTTTCTTTCATCATGGAAACGTGGGGGAAGTCCCATACCTTTAGTTTCATTATTACCAAATATTCCTTCAATATATTTTTCTTCAGGAGTCATTCCAATACCAGAATGTATAGTTTTATGATATACATTGACTATATAAGTAACTATCCATTTCTCAAACTCTGCCAGCGTGAATGAAGCGTGTTTTTCAGATTTATAAGTTGAGCGTTCCTTCGTGTTTGAAAATGTTGTGCCTGGGAGATCATGGACTGCTTTTGAAAATGAACCAAGAAATCTTTCAATATGTCCTCCATAGTGTGGAGTAGCTACAGGGCGGAACTCAAGATTAATACCATAATTTTCACATGCTTTTTTTAACATAATTCCTCTAAATTCTTTTGCATTATCAACATGAATAGTTTCCATTACGCCCCAACATCCCCACGATCCATCAACTCCTAATTTTTGAAGATATGTTTCTTTTGGAAGTATTGCATTTGAGATACAAAGACCTGTCCCCATAGCTCCGGGTGGATCAAATGAAATGTTGATTCCTAAAATCATCCGACTGTACACATCAATGGCAACAGTCAAATATGGCCTATTAAAAGGCTGACGAAATACTTCATCAACAAGTATTATATCTACCGGGGTATGGTCAATCTGTACGACTGATAGAGGATAATGAGCATGTGGGAAATTTCCTCTTATTGGCCTAAATTTATTATCAGAAATTTTTTTACCATAACGTTGTTTGACCTTTTCCTCTTCAGAAATCTCGTTTATACGTCTTCGTATTGTTGTTGAGTGTGGCATTTGTATGTCCAGTTTATTACATTCAAATGCAATTGCTCTAATAAGATAATTAATAGATTTTCTAAAGGATGTCAAGTATATTTCATCGATACATTTCTGTATTATTTCTTCTTGCTCTGGAGATAGTCTTGATTTTCCCCGGCCACCATTCTTTTTTTCTCCAAGTAAGGATCCTATGCTCCCTGTCTTATCATACCAACGTATCCATCTGTATATTGTATTGCTAGTAACCTTTGCCAAATCAGCAGCTTGCTTAACAATATACTGATCTCCTCGGTTTTCAAGAACCGGACGGATAATCTGAAATCTTTCCTGTGCCTTTTCCCACTCTTTATCAGTGAAATCCAGTAAGTCTCTATTGTTGGATTCCTGTTTTGAATCAGCAGGGTAGACGTCACCAATATTAACCGTATGTATTATTCCGCTTTCTACTTCTTCAATACTTATACGCTTAATATCGATATTCCTTATAATAGTACATGGAATATCATTATAAACTACTTGCTGACCTACATTCAGATAAAAAATTTCCTGTTTCATTTTGTATAAGAATTTTCATAAACTTCATCAAGCCATATTGCAGAATCCATCGTTAGAGGATGCTCCCAAATACACCGTATAATATTTACTGAAACCATATACCACATATAATATATAAGTTCCATCTGTTTATATTTGTCTCTCGCACACACTTGGATGAGTTCTCTTGGTGTTGTACATTGCAAATCGCACATGTTTTTTAAAATGAGCTGTATGTCCGGATGACTATGATCAAATTTGTTTTTCTTATATCGATATAAAAACTTACAGTTTTCAAGATACTCAGTTCTGATATCATACTCAGTGAGTACTTTGAATTCATATCCATTCTTTTCACAAAATTCCTCAGCTGCTTTAAATTTGGGTTGGTAAATCGCTGAGTTCTTTTCCAGGTCTTCTTTGTATTTTATTTCGATAAGTAGTGGCTTTGCTCCCTTTGACGCAAACCGATAATGCCAGTAAAATAAAAAATCAGGAGTGTAAGAACGTTGTTTTCCCTCAGAATCTGAGTAATAAATAGTAACTGGCTGCTCGTGATAAGATTCGATAACCCAATCCATTTCTAATAGAAATATAAAATCTCTTTCCAAAGAAGATTCAAACTGAACTTCTTTATTGGTTTTAGCACTGAAAAAGCTTCCTGAAAGTGAGCTGTGTTTTAAGCCAATTTTTCTCACCTTATTTTGTATGATTTGTACCATGTAAGATAAGAATTTAAATTTGTTTGCGTCTACTTTGCAACTTTTTATGCAAAGTAGACGATAATATTGCCGTTTTTTCCATGAGTATTATCATTTACTTTGCAAATATACAGGGAGGAAGTTATCCCCAACCCGGAGAAATTTCTCTGGCTCATAACGGTGTATTATTTCTGGATGAAATGCCGGAATTTAAACGGACGGTGCTGGAAGTGATGAGACAGCCTCTGGAAGACCGTGAAGTAACTATTTCAAGAGCAAGATTCACCGTCAATTATCCTGCAAGCTTTATGCTGGTTGCTTCAATGAACCCCAGCCCAAGCGGTTTTTTTCCTGATGACCCCAACAATACTTCTTCCGTGTATGAAATGCAGAGGTATATGAATAAGCTTTCCGGACCGCTTCTGGACCGGATATACATTCATATCGAGGTACAGAAAGTAGAATTTGAGAAGCTTTCTGAAAAAAGGAAAGGAGAAAAAAGCAAAGAGATCAGAGAACGAGTATTAAAAGCAAGAGATATTCAGAATGAACGGTATAAAGATCTTACGATCAGCTGCAATGCCCAGATGGGCCCGAAAGAGATCGAAGCCTACTGTGATCTGGATGAAACATCCTTCAACCTTATCAAAATGGCGATGGAAAAACTCAACCTTTCGGCAAGAGCTTATGACAGAATTCTGAAAGTGGCCCGGACGATTGCAGACCTCGAAGGATCAGCAAAAATACTTTCCCATCATATTTCCGAAGCCATACAGTACAGAAGTTTAGACCGTGAATTCTGGAATGCCTGAGCAAAGTTTATTCTGGGAAATAATCATTGTTGTAAAAGAAATTCAGTTCATTATTATGCTCAATATAAAACTGAACAGATTGCCTTCCATCAGCAATAATATTTTCAATATTGTTGTAATACCTCATATAATTATTTCTGTAGTTGGACAGCAGATCATCAAGGCTTTCACTGCAAAGTCTGCAGGTGCCCGAATACACTGCTTTTTTGCCACAGAAATGACACTTTTTGAGCGCTCCTGTAAAACGGGCTCTTTTCTCTATCTCAGAGGAAGACAGCAGATGATCAGGAATCGTGATCAGAAATTTTATGAAATTAAGATTTTGAAATAAATAAAAACTTAAGAAAGACTCTTCTATACCATAATATCTTTTGACAACCCTATCGGTATCAAAAGTGACAGACTGCTGCTCTTCCGAAAAATCAAACTGCACATTGGAAATATCCTTCCAAAGCAGATCCTTATCCGGACCATCAATTCCGGGATAGGTAAATCCTTGTTCCGAAATATTATAAATTCCTTCCGATACCAGATCGCTTTGAGCACATTTTCTGCACAAGATTTCAATCCAGTGTCCATTGTTGGAACTTACATATTCTTTACCTCCACATCTTGAGCAGGTTGCGTTAATTATTTCCTCATGCGCTTTAATTATTTTAATGTGTTCATCAGATAAATTTCCCCCGGAAAAATGAAATTCACCATATTTTTCTTTAGCTTGGATGTACATCGATTTGTTCCAGTCTGTTGCCTGAAGTGCGTCAAACATACTTTTGATTTCAATGTTCCAGCCACCAGGAAAACCATTGATAAAAGATTGAATATAGCTGTTATCATCATTAAACCGGTTAATGTCAATATTGCGGTTCTTCAGCTCATTCAGAAGAGCCTGCTGATAATCTTCCTCATTTCGGTAATGCTCTACAATAATGATATCTACCAGATCGGTATCTGAAAGATGGCTGAAATTAAAATCACTCATTTTATTTTTTTATCCTGTTAATCTGCAGGTTGCTGTTATTCAGACAATTGAACTGCCATACTATCTGATTATCCATGATATGCCGAATAATCGTTAAGATGATATTATAGTTTCTTTTTCCAGACTGTAAATATAGGATAAACAGGCAACTTTTTCTGAAAGGAATTATCAGCTGAAAACCTTGTTTCACGGTTAATTCATATTTCCAGATAAAGCAGTAGTAGAAAGGATAATAACATATATTATAAATGTATGTTTCTCTTTATCAGTGTGTTTTTAAAATATTAATGAGTGCCGTGTGGGATGAAGTAGTAATTATGTAACACTTACTTCATAATATTATGTTAAGTTTAAAAACCAAATTATTAAAAATATTACCTAATGAAAAGTAAACTATTGAACACTTCTTAACTCCAGAGAAGTAAAAACTGAAAAATATAAAGATATATACATGCTTTATATTACCGGACGTGATAAATGAAGTTCCTACTTTGTTTACAGTTCTGCCCTTAGGCAGATCATTTCGGCTTTCATTATTCCATACCGTTTCAACGATCGTGAGCGCACATTTATTTCATAATCTGTGCAGACTTCTATAACCATATCTGTTTTCTTTTTTGAAGACGGACAGGAGTAAAATTGTATTACAGAAAAAGACTGAGAGCGGTTTCAGTAAGTAAGGAAAGCATTGAGTACCATAAACTTTTAACCAAATTACTTTATTATGATAACAGGCAAAATTTCAACATCAGAGGCGCAGTCAATGGGACAGGCAGTATTATTGTCTCCGGAAGACAGAGAGAAGCTATTACATGATTTTAATAAAACCGGCTGGGATTATCGGCAAGAAGAAACTCTTGCAAGTCTCTTCCGGAAGCAGATGGACCTTCATCCTGATCATATTGCGATTGTATATCAGGATCAGAAGATGACTTACCGTGAACTGGATCAAAGGAGCAATCAGATCGCCAATGCACTGGCAGAAGAAGGTGTCACGGAGGGAATGTATGTTCCTGTATGGCTGAACCGCTCACTGGAGTGGGTAGTTGCTGTACTTGGCATTGTCAAAACCGGAGCCGCATATGTTCCTGTAGATCCTGCTTACCCTTCAAAACGGGTAGAATATATTCTTTCAGATACCTCTGCCAAAGTAATCATTACCAATAATACTTTGGAGACTTCTTTTTCAGAGAAAGAAAACATAAAAGTAATAGATCCAAGTCATCTGGGAAATCCGGATCATTTCTCTTCCCAGCCACTGGATATCAAAATTCATCAGGATGCTTTAGCTTATACCATTTATACATCCGGATCTACAGGAAAACCGAAAGGAGTGATGGTTACCCATCGTGCTATTCAGCATCTGGTTACATGGCATAATCATTATTTTCATGTAGATCACACCTCGAAACTAAGCCTTGTAGCAGGGCTTGCTTTTGACATTTCCGTATGGGAAACCTGGTCCGCACTTATTTCCGGAGCCACACTTTTTATTGCAGAAGACGAAGAAAGAACAGACGTTTCTGCGTTGGTAGGGTATTTCAGTAAGAACCGTATTACTCATGGCTTTGTGCCAACAGTTCTTGTCCCTGCTTTTATAGAAAAGACTAAAAGTTACAGTGATCTGGCACTGAAATATCTTTTCACCGCCGGAGAAAAGCTGAAGCCTGTGCTCACCACAGAGCTGAGTTACGAGCTTATCGATTATTACGGTCCTACAGAATGTACAGTATATGCCACATTCAGAAAAGTAAAAGATATCAATGGAAAATATGTTTCTTCAATAGGAAAACCGATCGCCAATGCAAAAGCATATATCCTTGGCGAAAATATGGAGCTGCTTCCGGTAGGTGCGGTGGGGGAACTGTTTATCGGAGGAGATCTTCTGGCTCAGGGATATCTTAACAACGAAGAACTTACAGCTGCAAAATTTATAACCAGTCCTTTCAGGGAAAATGAAATAATATACCGCACCGGCGATCTCGCCAAATGGCTTCCGGACGGGGATATTGAATTTTTAGGAAGGATAGATAATCAGGTGAAGATCAGAGGGTTCAGAGTGGAGCTGGGAGAGGTGGAACGTACCCTAAGCCGGCAGGAAAATATACAGGAAGCAACCGTGATCACGAAAGATACCCTGACAAACAATAAATATCTTGTGGCCTTTATCGTACCGGAATCCAATGCTGAAAAAGATATAACATCAGTAAGAAACCTGTTGAAAGAAGAGCTGCCGGGCTATATGATCCCGGCACAGATTATTTTTATAGATAAAATACCCCTTACTGCCAATGGAAAAACTGACGTCAATGCATTAAAAGAGCTGGCAGATAAAGAGGCTAAAGAATTGATTTCCTTCGAGCCGCCAACCAATGAAACTGAGAGGATCATTGCAGATATCTGGTCATCGGAACTGGAGCGGCCTGTAATCAATATGACGGATAATTTCTTTGATATTGGAGGCAATTCCCTGCTGGTAGCTGTTGTAGCTGTAGCCTTACAGAGAAGGCTGGACATCAAAGTCTACTTAAGGGATATTTATCAATACCCGGTATTGCAGCAACTTTCAGAAGTTTTGATCCGCAGATCTAAAGAAGAGCGGGAAGCGGCTCCTACAGAAGATGTAGAACCTTATGTGGAGCTACAGAAAGACGTTTATCTTGCACCGGGAACCGTATTTGCCGGAGGTTTTGATCCTGTACAGCTTGAAAATCCGTCTGTTATCTTCCTTACCGGGGTTACCGGATTTGTAGGCATTCATCTTCTTCAGGAACTTCTGGATACTACTAGTGCTGATATTTATTGTCTGGTAAGGGCCCAGGATGAATTTCAGGCCATGGAAAAAATTGACCGCTGCTATAAGCAATATCATATCGTTCGGAAAGAAGAGCAGAAAATAAGAATTATTCCTGTAATCGGTGATCTGGCATTGCCATCATTGGGACTGTCAGAAGATACATTCAGAATGCTGGCAGTGAAGGTTGATCTGATCTACCATTCCGGAAGCTCCGTTAATTTTATTGAGCCTTATTCCTATATGAAAGCACCCAATGTAGAAGGATTGAGAGAGATTATAAAGCTGGCTGGGGCAGAAAGAACCAAATGTCTGGCGTTGCTTTCAACAATATCGGTATACAGCTGGGGACATATTTTTACAGGCAAGACTGTGATGATGGAATCTGATGATATAGAACAGAACCTGATGTCAGTAAGTAAAGATATAGGCTATGTAAGAAGTAAATGGGTAATGGAAGCTGTTGCCGACCTTGCAGCAAAAGAAGGGCTGCCTTTGATCACCTATCGCCTTGGGTATGCTATGTGTCACAGTGAAACAGGAGCCAGTGCTCCATACCAATGGTGGTCCGGATTAGTAAAAAATTGTGTGGAATTTAAGTCATATCCGGCACTGACAGAGCTTCGGGAAGGTCTTATCACGGTAGATTATATGACTAAAGCCATGGCATATATCACCAAAAATAAAGAAGCATTAGGGAAGAAATTCAATCTGATTGCCAGTCCGGAAACCAATCTTACCCTGGAAGACTTTTTTGGTCTTATGAAAAAATATTATCCATTTACCCTGGAAGGACTTCCGTATAAAGAATGGAGAAAACAGTGGGAGGATGATAGTAAAAACCGCCTGTATCCGCTTACAAGTCTTTTTAAAGATAATATGCATGAAGGCTTATCTACGGTAGAGCTTTATCAGAATACCTATATCTGGGACTGTTCCAATGTCATCCGGTTTCTGGAAGGCTCGGGGATCAAGGAGCCGGTATTTGATAAAAAAATAATGGATTCATATCTGAATTACCTCGGTATCCCGGTTTCATAATCATTTTAAAAAAACCCGGGCAGCTTTGCTGCCCGGGTTTTTGATAACATCAGCCCGCCAGAAAAACAGGACTTATACTGAGCTTGGTCAGCTTAATTTACCGTTACTTTTATCACATTCTGTACAGCCGGAACAGGATATTGGTTTCCTACTTTCGATATAGGGATGTTTTCACTTTGTGGAGTTCCTCCAAATAAAGCCTGGTGGTTTCCTGCACCCGGGTATTGATCTACTCCCGTACCGGAATCAAACAAAGACGTTTTTGAGGTAAGATCTCCTTTGACATTGGCATCAATATTTTGATCATTGGCATAAAACCAGTCATTCGAAAAACCGAACATCGTTGCATAGGCAATTTTATCTCCCGGATCAGCTTTAAAACCGGTCATAATTTTATTTCCCGGTGGCACCGGTGCACTGCCCGCCACATATACGCCTTTTACGTTTGGTAAAGATTTCAGGCTGTTCTGAAGTTTAGCCACATTTCCAGACTGGGCAATTTCTTTTAACCCAATTCCTGTATCTGCTTTTCCAAGTTCGTAGATCGGATTTTTATCTCCACGGTAAACAACCACTAATGCAGGAGAAAGTCCTGTCATAATTCCGGTATTGGCCATAAGTTTCGTTTTCATTTTCGTAATATCTCCTCCTTGTGCAATATCTGTAATCTCAGGATTGGATAGGGTATTAGGTGTGAAGAATGGAGAACTGTTCAGCAGTTGGGACCCATTGTAGTTGGAAACCGCCCATACTCCGGGAGAGAACGGGGTTTCATTGGCTGTTCCGCCGGATGTATTGGTGATGGTTAAGGTAAATTCCGAAGTTACGTCATTATAAGCCAGATTGAGCTTCATCAGCTGGGAGGCATTTACATTCGGAACCTGCACGATGGGCTTGCTTTCAGCCTGTCCTGTCATATTATCTTTGGTCCCGTTATCCCATAATAATACCCCTGAAGATACATCCCCTGTGATAGCATTTCCGTTGGAGTCAAACAGTCTGATGCCTGGCTGCTGGGACGCAAAGAACCAGTCTTTAGAAAGTCCGTACATGGTGGCAAACATCAGGGCCTGTGTTTTTCCCGCACTGAATTTTATGGATACAGCCTGTCCGGGCATTATTACCGGAGGATTTCCCACTCCCTGGAAGCTTCCGCTTTGTACAAAATCTTTAGGGGTGACAACATTTTCAAAGGTAATCGTCCTCTCATAAGAATTATCCATCATGTTGTCGTGTGAATCGCTGCATGAAAAAAGTGTTAATGCAGTTGTAATCGCTGCTGCAAATACTGTGGTTTTAAAAAAAGTCTTTTTCATAAAGTTAATTTTTTATAGTTATAACTTGTAATTAAAACTATAGTCGAAGACTTCCTGAAATCCTGACGAAAAAAGATTTGTTTTTTTACATCCGGGTAAATAACACGTCAAGTTTTGGCGTCGGTTAGAGTGAAATTTGCCTCGGGACAAAAGATTGATAGCGTTTATAACATCTTTGTTCTCAAATTAACCAAAAAAATATTTTTATGAGTTTTCCATGTATTGTAAAGAATACGATGGCCGAAATGAAAAATCTGTCGGCTTCAGAAGTAACAGACCTTCAAAACGGTGTTTATAAAGGAGTTTACCTTTTAGGATATTACAGTGGAAGGGATACCCCTAATCCTATTATTTATAATTTGTCTACTGCATTGGGAACAGATGATGGCGGAAGTATTATTGAAACCGGAGGCATTAAGCTGGAACATAATTTTGCCCATGATCTGGATGTCAGATACTTTGGGGTAAAAGGGGATGGGGCGTATGATGATACCCAATTTATTTCGTCTTATTTTAATTATGTTAATGTCAATAATCTATTTTGGACCATTCCCGGAAAGTGTAAAGTTGTTGTAAAAAAACCTTTTAAAATTACAACCAGTGGGAGATGTGAAGGGAAATTTATTCTGACAAATGAGAATAGTGATGTATCTATTACGATTGCTCGAAGCCATACAGGGGAATTGGTGGATATAAGTACTTGGGATACGGATAAAATGATACGGGGTAGTCTGGATGTTGGTTTTACCAATGAGGGAGTTGCCAATCTGTATTTTGATTCTTCTGAGATTTTAATTGACCGTGATGGTACTTCTTCCGAAAGTAATTATAAAAAGAGAGAGTTTATTCGAAGTATTGACGGTAAATTGAGTACTCCTTTAGTCTGCTCTTACAATCAGGACCCTGATAATCCAGCAGTATTAAATGTTAAGAAATTCACCCTTGAAGAGCATATTTCTATAGATCATCTACATATTGAAGTAGCGGAGAATTTAAATACAGATGCATATTTACTCATAAGCCGAGATAATGTTACCCTTAATAATCCACGAATTCTCAATAAAACTAATAATTATAACGCAGGGGCTGTAGCGCTGGAAGTAAATACCTGTGCTGATGTTATCATCAATAATCCTTTTATTCAAGGGTTTAAAAAAGATGGCGTAGGTTATGGTATTGCCAACTATTATTCGATAGGCCTTGTTATTAATGACGGAAATGTAACGCAATGCAGACATGGGTATACAGGAAGAAACAGTGTGGATGTTACCATCAACCGAGGCGTTTGGGAAGAAGGAATAGATGATCACTGGACAGACAGATTTACAGCTAATAATACTATTGTAAAAACAGATAAAGGGCTTGCGGCATTTCAGTTTGCGGGAAATGATATTACTTTAAACTCTCCGGTGGTAAATGGAAGTGCCGCTATTTTTATGGGAATAAGATTGGATACTCCTAGTTTAGGGGGAATTGTCAATATAAATAACCCTGTTTTTAATAGTCAATCTTTTGGTGCCGGATCTGATAAAAGAGATATTTATATGTTCTCGTATACCAGTCCGGGAGGAAATGTTGGAGATCCAATGTTGTCTCAATATTTTGTTACACCAACTTTACCGGAAAGTCTCAATATTATCAATCCAATTATTAATACTGATGCAGATGTTGTTTATGGCTTTTTTTTAGGAGTTTTAAACAGGGAGTATATTAACCTGAAGCATTTGAAAATTACAGACACTATTATAAATGCAAAATCTACAACTGATTATACTGCAGTATTGATTATAAAAGATGATATTAAGCAACTGAAATATGATACGAATATAGAAATCACAGGTAGGCTGACCACAAATGCGCTTCAGAGCACAAGTGTGTATTTAAACTCTATAGACCATACTGTTGATAGCCGCCGGGCTAATATATATTTAACAGATTGTTTTGGATATGGTAGAGTTGTGTTTAGTGGGGCAAATCTGGGAACACTTGTTATGAATGGAGGAGATATCAATCATTTTAATACCGACAATGCAGAAGCTTCATTTTCTACAAGTAATATTCAGTTTAAAAATGTTGAGTGGAAGGGAGGAACCATTGACCATCTTACCCACGCACTATTTCAGAACTGTGTTTTTACGGGAGATTATGTATTTGCTTCCGCAGACAATATTTCTTTCGTCAATAATATAAAATATGCCAATGTTTCAGGGTTGCCAGCAAATATTATAAGCAATTTAAAATCTCCTTTTGCATAAATAGATTGAACAGCAATTCAAATAATATAAGAACTGCCCGGAATTTTCCGGGCAGGTTTTTTATACCCCTTTCTTCCCATCCAGAATCATCTGAATCATTTTGATCTTTCTGTTTTCTCTTGTTTCGGGCTTTTTAGCTTCTTCAATCCAGCGGATATACTCTTTTTTGTGTGTATAGCTCATTTTGTCGAACATTATCCTGGCTTCAGGGTTTTCATCAAAAACAGCAGCAATATCATCTGCAATGTCAACCACTCTCTCTTCTTGATCTTCCACAAGAGAAACGGAAACCTCATCACCAAAGGTTTTATCAAGCTGCTTTCTGATCTCCTGGGTTAATCCCAATATATGGCAGGCAGATTTCATTTTGGCCAGACTTCCACGGTATTCAATTGTACCGTCAAATATGGCTTTGATTTTCACCTGTCCTTTTTTGTTGAATAGCTCTTCCGTTGAAAAAGGAAATTCTACAAATGCAGCATTCATAGTTCCGTTTTGCTTAATGACGGCTTTGAATTCTATGGGTTGAGCGTTCATTATAAAAAATTTAATATTTCAAAAATAAAAAAACCGTGAAAGTAAATTCACGGTTTTCAAAAATATATCAGATAAGATTATTTTTTCTTTGTTTTCTTAGGTGTTGTTGTGGTACCTGAGTTTTTAGTTTTTGTATCAGCCGGAGTATTTTCATCTCTTACAAGCTTCAATTCATCTATTAATCTTCTTGCACCCGCATATTTATCGATGGTCCAAAGAACGAAACGAACGTCTACGTTAATTGTCTTCTGCCATTCAGGTTCGAACACGATATCGCCGCTTAATGCTTCGCTGTTTCCGTCAAAAGCAATACCGATAAGGTTTCCGTCACCGTCAATTACCGGAGAACCGGAGTTACCTCCTGTAATATCGTTGTTTGAAAGGAAGTTTACAGGCATGTATCCTTTAGCATCAGCATATTGTCCGAAATCCTTAAGGTTGTAAAGATCGATCACTCTTTGTGGAAGGTCAAATTCTTCATCCCCTTTCTTGTATTTTCCAACAAGACCTGTCATGTCAGTATAATAGTTATCTGTAACACCGAAGTAGTTTCTGTCACTTCTGATAGGAAGTTTATCTACAGTACCGTAAGTTAATCTCATGGTAGAGTTCGCATCCGGGTAGAACTTCTTCTCAGGCATAGCCTTCATAAGTCCGGCTAAGAATAAACGGCTGTTTTTTGCAAAATTATCGTCTATTTTCACATATCTCTCAGTGCTCATTTTCTGGTCAGCAACAATTCCGTTAGCAGCTTTCCAAAGTGGATCAGCATCAAGCTTCAATGCATCCGGATTCAATAAGAAGTTCGTTGCAGAAGTTTTGTTGGCAAAAATAGAAGAATAGGCAAGGTTGGAAACTGTTTTAGCATCTAAACCTAAGATGGTAGCAGAAGCAACCTCCTGATTTTTAACTCTGGCCTGGTAAAGACTTGTCATTGCTGCAAGCATTTCTCCTTCCAAAGCCGGGCTGAAGTTTTCATAAGCTTCTTTAATTGCTGCTTCAGTCTTAGCTTTCATAGCCAATCTTCCCTGCATGTCCTGAGCTGCATAAGCCTTAAGAACAGAACCTACTTTTAGAGCAAGAGAAATATATTTTGCGTTTCTTGAGAATTGAGTAGCATAGTTTCTTTCAACATTTCTGTCAGAAGTTTGTTTGTAATAAATGCTGATATCCTCTAATACACCATCATATTCAGTATTTCCCGGCATTACAGCCCAGGCTTTGAATTTGTCCTCAATTGCTTTCTTATCAGTAATTGTTCCGTTTTTCACTACAGCATCTATTGTTCCCTGTCTGTTTTTCCAGTAGTTGGCTACAGATGCATATTGAGATGCATAGTTAAGCTGGGTCGCTTTATCCTTATCCATATACTTCTTCATCACATCCATTGCCGTTTTGGAAGCTTCAACCCATGCCGGATAATCTTTACCTACCATCTGCTCAATTCCGTAAGAAGTAAGATAACGGTTTGTTCTTCCAGGATATCCTAAGATCATTGAGAAATCACCAGGCTTAATTCCTTTAAGAGAAACCGGAAGGAAGTGCTTAGGTTTCATAGGAACATTGCTTGGAGAATATTCCGCAGGGTTACCTGCAGCATCAGCATATACCCTGAAAACCGTGAAGTCTGCAGTGTGTCTTGGCCACTCCCAGTTATCTGTATCACCACCGAATTTTCCTAATGAAGAAGGTGGGGCTCCTACCAATCTAACATCTTTATAATCCTGGTATACGAAATAGTAGAATTCGTTTCCGTTGAAGAAATCTTTTACCACTACAGTATATTTCCCGTTTTCAGAGTTTTCTGTCTGGATTGCTTTTGTTTCAGCATCAATAACAGCTTTTCTCTCTGCTCCGGTCATATTGTTATTAAGTTTGGAGGTGATTCTCTGGGTAGCATCATCCATTCTCACTAAAAATCTTACATAAAGATCTTTTGCATTGAACTCGTCTTTCTGTTTCATTGCCCAGAAGCCGTTCTTCAGATAATCTTTTTCAGGAGTAGAAGCAGCCGCTACAGCTCCATAACCACAGTGGTGGTTCGTGAATAAAAGTCCTTTATCAGAAACAATCTCCCCGGTACAGAAACCACCGAAACTTACGATAGCATCTTTCATACTCGAATTGTTCACTGAATAAATTTCTTCAGGCGTCAGATGAAGACCCTCTTTTTGCATATCAACACCGTTAAGTCGTTTGATGAGCATAAGCAGCCACATCCCCTCATCCGCCCTCATCTGGGCAAAGCCCAACAAGAAAGTGAATAGTAGAAATAGTCTTTTCATTTTATAAAATAATTTTTGTGTCGCTAATTTACTAATTTTTACGAGATTCTGTCCCGGATTGGTATGAAAATGGGATGATAATCCGCATGAAAAAAATACTATTATCCCTTTTTGCGGTTTTATTTCTGGGTCTTGTTTTGAATTGTTCCTCAATGCCGGCTCAGAATCCTTATCTGCAAAGGCAATGGATGCTGGTCTCTTTTGAAGGCTTTACCAAAGAACAGCTGATTGCCAATAAAGCAGAAATTAATCTGACATCAAAAATGGAAAAGGGTAAAATTCAGGGAAGTGCATACCTGGGCTGTAATCAAATGTCTTTTTCTTCCGAATTTCAGAAAGGAGGAAAAGTGAAGATTTCAAAAGGAGTAAGTACAGCGAAAGCCTGCCAGGATATGAATTTGGAAACCGCTTTTCAGAAAAAATTCGAAACGATGACAAAATATTCTGTAGAAGGCCATTTTCTTACACTATCTGATGAAAATGGAAATCAAATGAAGTTTGTGGCTGCAGATTGGGATTAATTTGAAAAGCTACTTTATAATAAGATGAATTTTTAGTGTTATGATCACTGTAAAACAAATCATCAGATCCATCGGATGATTATTCTTTATGGGTTTCATAGCTTCCTGCTCCCAGCTTCAAGTCTTCCTAAAAAACAGGATGTTAAATTAGTGACAATCAACTGATTATTATAGGGTTCAAATTATAATAACAAAAGTCCGCTGTGTAGCGGACTTCTTTTGTTTGAAAAATCTAGTTTGGTTATTAGCTTTTGAAGGGTATCAGTTTTTAGGAATCGTTTTTTTTATTTCTTCCAGCGTTGCTGTATTGGGCAACCCTGTAACGTGGGTATTTGTGTTCTTAGAATTGACTGTGCTTCGGGATACCTGTCTGTTGGGAATCGTTCTTTTGATCTCTTCAAGTGTTGCTGTATTGGGAAGTAGTTTTCCGGAATTTTCATTAGCCGCTTTAGATTTTTGCTCCTGCTTTTTTACTTCCGGTCCTTTGTCGGAGGGAAGTCCGGTTGGCTCCGTTTTCTTTTCTGCATTCTCCTTAGCTTCCTGTATCAGTTTTGCTTCATGTTCTTTTATCTGCTTTAATGCCTGTGTCTGATCTTCCACAGGAACTGCCTGCTTAGTTTCCTGACCATAGATCACAATACTTAAAAATAATAGCGGAATAATATATGCTGTTTTCATGACGTTTTATTTTATATTAACTAATACCTGAATTTTTCCGGTGCCTTTTTGATCATAGTCCTGAAGAGCTTTTCCGATG
The DNA here is from genome assembly GCF_001684965.1 of Chryseobacterium arthrosphaerae. Classification (NCBI taxonomy): domain Bacteria; kingdom Pseudomonadati; phylum Bacteroidota; class Flavobacteriia; order Flavobacteriales; family Weeksellaceae; genus Chryseobacterium; species Chryseobacterium arthrosphaerae. The sequence goes on from NZ_MAYG01000012.1 coordinate 316,961, forward strand.
ACCTGACCTATTTTTACCTTTTTAGGGTTGGCTTTCATGGCAATCCCTGCCTGGGATGAGGTTACCAGAAGATCTCCTCTTTTTATTTTGCCGTTTTCAAGACATACTTTGGTAGGGATCACTCCAATGACACCCATTGGAACTTTACCTGAAAGATCAGTGTCAATATGTTCTTCGGTAAGAAGTACTCCAGGTTTAGTAGCATATACGCCTGCAACAAGGGTAGAATAAGGTGTAGAGGATTTTTCTACCATTCTGTCTGAATTTGTTGATATTACCAATATGTCGCCTGCTTCGTATTCTGAAACACTTCCTTCCACATCAAATGCTTCAGCAACGTCTGCTCCGCTGTTTTGGGTACCACCATTGAAAAATCCCGTTCCGGCTTTATTGATCCTCGCCACATTTACTGATGCACTTTGATAGATCGCAATATTTCCGGAGGGGCCCTGATGATTCACAAGTAGAGTAGAACCTGTACCCGTTGTGGTTACATGTACTACCGGCTGGCTATTGGCATTGTTGAAATTGGCGAATCTACCGGCCTTACCGGTACCAAAGTTGGGAATAAAACCGGAAATAGCATTTCCGGCTCCATCACACGAGGCTTCAATACCATCGCCACTTCCGCCTGCATTGGCAGTAATTGCATTTCCATTTCCTTCGGATAGGGATATCAATGAAGGTCCGTTTCCGGCAGGATTACTGGCATAAAACAGTCCGGCATACCCTCCTGTACCTGAAGAAAGACCATAAATTGCAGCTGTTCCAAAATTGGCAAATTGAGAATTGACTTCTGCTTTTACTGCCGGAGAGGTTCCGGTTACCCGGTCAACTTTAAAATTTCCTGCAATACCATTTCCGATCGTTTTTACTGTGATAACATCACTGGTATTAGCATCATTGAAAATTTCAAATCTGCCGGCACGTCCTGTTGCAAAGGAAGGTACCCATGCATAAAGAGCATTTCCTGCACCGTCAATATTGGTTTCCACACCATTTCCGTCTTTACTGGCATTGGCTGTAATGGCATTTCCGTTTCCGTCATTGATGGATACCAGAGAAGCACCGTTTCCGGAAGGATTGGAAGCGTGGAATAATCCGGCAAAACCTCCTGTACCTGAAGATACTCCGAAAATAGCGGCCGCTCCGAAGTTTCCAAATATCGTTTTGACCTCACCCCTTACTGCTGCTGCAACACTATTGGTATTGTTCACAAGAAAGGATCCGGCATTCCCTTGGGTATTATCGGGAATATTTCCGTTACCATTGGTTTGTACCTCAAAGGTATTTCCTGTAGTATTGGTCTGATTAAAATTTTCAAACCTTCCGGCACGTCCCGTACTATTATTTATACCCACCTGGCCATAGACACCTATACCGGTTCCGGAAGTATTGGTGGCTACAAAACCTCTCACTCCATATCCACCACCATCATTACGTCCTACAACTGCTCCTGCAATATCACTGGTCGTTCTTCCTACTATCGCCTCACCTCCGCCATTATTATCACCTACAACGCCGGCAGAAGTCTGGGCAGTGGTAATCCCGTGAACTCCGAATCCGCTTCCTGTAGAACTTCTCACCCCGGCTCCGTTCCCCGAAGTGGTAACGTTTATAACAGTGCCGTTTCCTACACTGGAGGCATTAAGCACCGTATTGTTATTCGCATTATTGAAAATGGAAACACTTACAGGAATTCCATTGTTGCTGGTTGCTGTGAGGCCGGTCCCGGTGTTGCTGTTGGCATAAACCCCGATTCCGTTGGCCGTAGCGTTTCCATATACCCCAAGGCCATTAGGGGTGGTTCCGTATACTCCCCAGCCGCTTCCTGCCTGGCTTCCATAAACTCCTACACCAAGGCCGCCCGTTCCATTGTTGATCCCCCGGACTGCTGAAGAAAATCCTCCCGGAGAAGCACTGGTAACAACCCCTCTTACCGCAGCAATATTGGATGTGGTAGTGGTATTGTTTCCTTCTAAAGAAGTCCCGTCGCCGTCATTGGTCAAGGAAAATAAAGTAGAGGCATTATTTACAGTGTTGATGTAGGGAATGGTGAAAGTACCCCCGCTGTTTCCAGCAGATTTGGCATACATGGCATAAGGAACACTCAGCAGCTGGCTGGTTCCTGTTATCGTATAATTGGTTCCTCCTGCAGGGTCTGTTTCTGTTTTTAAATAATAACTGCCTGCAGGCCAGTTGATCGAAGCAAATGTTCCGGTAATAACGGTACCTGTTCCTATTTCCAGGCTGACAAGTCCGTTTGCGTTGGTATTTCCCGTAAGTCTTTCGGCATAGATTTCGGCACCGGCAGGAGATCCCTGGAGGATGCTTACCCGTACGGCAATACTTTGATTGCCCAATAATTGTCCCGAACCGTTTCTGATGACAGCCTGATAGCTCATTTTTTCAGGCGCCTGTGAAAGCCCCATGAAGAGACCGGACAGTATCCCAAACAAGAATAATATTTTTTTCATGGCATTTATTTTTTTATGATTTTAAAAGTTTTGATGTTTTCACCATTCTGATTAATCCTGATGATGTACATCGTAGAAGGCAGAGCTGAAAAATTAAGCTCGGATTTTGATTCCCTGATGATATCTTTTCTGATCAGTTTACCCTGGGCATCGAAAAGCTGGTACTCCGAACCCTTGTAATTATAGGTGGTAAAATCGATATACAGAAAATCTTTGAAAGGGTTGGGGTAAAGCAGGATATCCTTCTGTTCGGATAAAGTTTCCTGGGTTGCAAGTGTAGTAATCTCATAGCCCTGTTGTACCCCTTCCATGACCTGAACGGGGGTTCCTTTGTTAAGGTAAGCGGTCTGGCCGATGCTGTAAGAGACCGAACCATTGCCTGCCGATGCATCCGTCCCGGTTGCCAGAATGGCAGATTGGGCATGAAAGATGGCGACAGGAAACAGGAACAAGGGAAGACAGTAAATAAATTTTTTTTTCATGAATAACAGTTTTGTGGTTAATAAATAAGGGGAAATTTGGGAACACTAAATTACCATCTATCCGGATCAGATAACAGGAAAATAGACCAACGGCAGAAATAATCGACCAATGGCATTTTGTGAATTATTGTGAAGGTTTTTTGCCTTTTTAAGGCTCGAAGAATGCCAGATTATTCTTGTACGTCCGGCCAATAGGAAGTTTGATATGATGGGTCAGCTCTATTTCATGGCAGCTTTTACCACGGATGAGGTGGCGGGGAACAGCATAGCTTCTGTGTATTCTGATAAAAGACTCAAAAAAGTTCTTTTGCAGGAGACTGCCCAGTGAATTGAGAATACAGTGATTTTTTTCAAGGGTGATGATCCGGGTGTAGTCCTTTAAAGCTTCCAGATACAGGATGTCTTTCATTTTGATCTGGGAAATATGCCCGCCCTCTTTTATGGTAATGCAATGGTCTCCTATCAGGGTATCGTAGCATTCGCATTTTTCTTTTACTTCAAAAAAATTGAAGAGCTTTTGCATAGAATAATGAAAACGCTCCGAGGTTAATGGTTTCGTTATAAAGTCTAAGGCGTTGATTTCAAATACTCCGGCCGCTAATTCCGGATGTGAACTGACAAAGATACAGGCAGGAATCCTGTGGGCGAGTTTTCGGAATTCAAGTCCGCTCATTCCCTTTAAATTGGTTTCGGTGAGGAGAAGATCAATGGGAAGATCAAGGTACGGAACTGCTTTTTCTGCCGTATCAAAAGATCCGGCAATCTCTATGTTGTCATATTGTTTAATATAATGCTGAAGAACCAGCCTGTCCAGTTCATCATCATCAATAATCATACATCTAATATGTGAAATCATGATTTTCTGGAAATTAAATTTTCAATTTAACTGCTTGAAAAATAGAAAATTATTACATAAAGTTATTGATTTTTTACAAAACATACCAAGGCTGAACTTAAATTTATATTAAAATGTGTTATTAAATAAAATTTGATTTTGTTTTTTTTCTGAAAAATATTATCTTGTAAAAATCATAAACATAGATAGAACTTAATGCTAGAAAAGAAAGAACATAATTATGAGAAAGCAGTCCTGGTAGGTATTATCACACAGCATCAGGATGAAGAAAAACTAACGGAGTATTTAGATGAGCTTGAGTTTTTAGCTTTCACAGCAGGAGCAACCGTACAAAAACGCTTCACTCAAAAACTGACCCAGCCTGATTCCAAAACCTTCATCGGTAGCGGAAAAGCACTTGAGATAAAAGAATACGTAAAAGAAAATGAGATTGGAACCGTCATTTTTGACGATGAGCTCTCTCCTTCGCAGCTTAAAAACCTGGAAAGAGAAATGGAGGTAAAAATCCTGGACCGTACCAACCTTATTCTTGATATTTTTGCCCAGAGAGCCCAGACTTCTTATGCGAGAACCCAGGTAGAGCTGGCACAATACCAGTATCTTTTGCCAAGGCTGACAAGAATGTGGACCCACCTTGAGCGCCAGAAAGGGGGAATCGGGATGAGAGGTCCCGGGGAAACGGAAATTGAAACCGACCGTCGTATCATCCGTGACAGGATTACTTTGCTGAAGGACAAACTGAAGACGATCGATAAGCAGATGGCTACCCAGCGTAACAACCGTGGGAAAGTGGTACGTGCCGCTTTGGTAGGATATACCAACGTTGGAAAATCTACCCTGATGAATTCGCTTTCAAAATCTGAAGTTTTTGCAGAAAATAAACTGTTTGCCACCCTGGACACTACCGTAAGAAAAGTTGTGATCGGGAATCTGCCGTTCCTGCTTACCGACACGGTTGGATTTATCAGAAAACTACCTACACAGCTGGTGGAATCCTTTAAATCTACCTTGGATGAGGTGCGTGAGGCAGACTTGTTGATTCACGTGGTAGATATTTCTCACGAAAGTTTTGAAGACCATATTGAATCTGTAAATCATATCCTGATGGAAATTGATGCCCATCAGAAGCCGATGATCATGGTTTTCAATAAAATAGATGATTTCAGCTATGTGAAAAAGGACGAAGACGACCTTACCCCTTCTACCCGTAAAAACATTTCTCTGGAAGAATGGAAAAAAACATGGATGGCAAAATCCAAGTATCCAACGGTTTTCATTTCTGCGCTGACGAAGGAGAATTTCCCGGAAATGAAGAAAATGATTTATGACGAGGTGATGAAGATCCATATTTCAAGATTCCCCTACAACGATTTCCTTTTCGAATATTTTGATAACGAAGAAGAAGATAACAATTAATGAAATATCCCTTTTTTCTCTTATTCATGATGCTTTCGGTTTTTGGGTTCAGCCAGAAATCAAAAGTGGATTTAAAAGCTATTGAGAAAAGTCTGAAAAATCCTGATTCACCTTACAATTATGATAAGCTCATTTTTAAATATAAGGGATACCCGAAGTCTTTGGACAGTATAGAGTCACAATACCTCTACTACGGGAGGAATTTCAGAAATGACAGGGTACAGACTTCAGATGAAGGTTTCAAAAATCTGGCAGAAGCCTTTAAACAAGGTAATTTTTCAGACTGTGTAAAACAGGGAAAGGCATTGTATGACAAAGACCCTACCAATCTGGATATCCTGCTGATTCTTCTGAGAGCTTATGACTCTATGAAAGACGGCAGCAATTTTATGCATCACCTCAATCAGTTCCGGTCACTTACGGACGGAATCAAGAGCTCTGGAGACGGGATGTCTGAAAAAACAGCTTATGTCGTCAATTCTGTGGGCGACGAATACATTCTGCTGAATATTCTGAATATAGGACAGGATTATACAAGAAATTCAAAAGCTGTAAAAGACGGCATGATAGATATATGGGAGAAAGACAGCCGCAGGATTTATATCAAAATACTTTATTTAGACTAACCAATTAATCTTATAAAAAACACTTAGTGGAATTATATTATTCATTTTCAGCATTAATCGTATTAGCATCCATATTTGCCTATCTTAACTACAGATTCTTAAAACTTCCGAGTACCATCGGGATCATGGTCATTGCCATTGTGGTTTCCATTTTCCTTGTCATGTTTGGTGAAACGGTGCTTCCGAGAACTTTCGGGCATCTTCATAACCTGATGAACAGCATCGATTTTACAGAAGTACTGATGGGGGCTATGCTTAATTTTCTTCTTTTTGCGGGAGGAATCCATATTAACATCAATGATCTGAAAGAACAGTTCAGGCCTGTAGTGATATTTTCTACGGTGGGTGTCGTCATTTCCACTTTTGTGGTAGGTTTCGGAATGTTTTATTTGCTGCCTTACGTTGGCATTAATCTTCCCTTTATCTACTGCCTTGTTTTTGGAGCATTAATTTCACCTACTGATCCGGTTGCGGTTCTGAGTGTCCTGAAGCAGGCGAATGTGTCCAAATCATTGGAGACAAAAGTAGCCGGAGAATCTCTTTTCAATGATGGGATGGCGGTTGTGGTTTTCACAGTAGTCCTGCAGCTTGCCGTTGGAAAAGAAGTGGACCTGGGGGTTGAAAGCATCGGATTGCTTTTACTGCATGAAGCTGGCGGCGGTCTTCTACTGGGTGTTTTACTCGGTTGGGTAACTTCAAGGCTGATGCGTGAAGTGGATGATTATATTATTTCCGTACTGGTAACGCTCTCTGTAGTAATGGGGGGTTACCTTATTGCAAGGCAAATGCATATTTCAGGACCATTGACAATGGTGGCGGCAGGTTTATTCATGGGGAATTTTAACAGGAATTTCAAAATGAAATCTGTTACCCAGGATTATCTGATCAAATTCTGGGAACTAATTGACGAAATCCTCAATGCCGTACTATTCCTGTTCATAGGATTTGAACTATTGATGATCAAAGACCTTAAGCATTTTATGATTCCTGGTCTGCTGGCAATTATTGTGGTTTTACTGGCAAGATTTATTTCGATCTGGGGTCCTACGAAATTCACTTCACTCAGAACAAGATTTAGTCCGCAAACGGTAAAAGTATTGGTTTGGGGAGGAATCCGCGGTGGAGTTTCCATAGCTTTGGCAATGTCTATTCCTAAAAGCGAATACAGTGAAATTATTCTAAGCATTACCTACTGTGTGGTGGTATTCTCTATCATCGTTCAGGGGCTTACGATTGCTAAAGTAGCCAATCCTAAGCAGATTGCCAGAGAAGAGAAGGAGCAGGAGGGGATTGCAATGGAGGAAAAGTCTTAATGATTATTTTAAGTATATACATACAGCGGTAAGCAGGTATTATGAGTCGTCTTATCAAAGAAATACAGGAGGCACTAGCGGTCTTGTCCATCCCCGAAAAAGCAGAGTTCTTTCCCAGGTTTTTCAAGACAGGAAAAGGAGAATATGGGGAAGGAGATTTATTTCTGGGAGTAAAAGTTCCGGATCAGAGATCTGTTGCCAAAGAGTATTATCCGAAAATAAGCTGGGAAGAATTAAGTGTACTGCTCTCTTCACAATACCATGAGCACAGGCTTACAGCGATCTTTATGCTGGTCTTAAAATTTGAGAAAACAAAAGATAAAGCTTTAAAAGATGAAGCCGTGAAGTTTTATCTGGACCATCTTCCTTATGTCAATAATTGGGATATTGTAGATTCAAGCTGTTACAAAATTCTGGGCAGATACGCTTTTGAAAATCAGAAAGAAAGCCTTCTGAGAGACCTTTCAAAATCTGAAGAAATGTGGCATAAGAGAATTGCTGTGGTGGGAACGATGCATTATGTGAAAAAAGGGTCATTTGACCTTACCAAAGAATTCGTGACCAGGAATCTGAAGCACCCGCATGATCTGATGCATAAGGCAAACGGCTGGCTGTTGAGGGAAATGGGACAGAAAAATGAAGCGGAGCTGATCAGTTATCTGAAACAGTATTATAAAGAAATGCCGAGAACCTGCTTACGCTATTCCATCGAAAAACTCGATGAGGACCTGCGCCAGGATTATCTGAAAGGCAGGGTTTAAAAAATAAAGCAGTAATTTCCTGTTCTGAAAAAGTACCGGAAAACAGCTATTTATCTTCAAAAAATCAAAGATTGTAAGGATGTAAGGCCGGAATTGAGTAATTTTGTGGTTTTAAGCCCAATCATGAGAAAAATTCTGAGATTATTTATTCTTTTTCTTCCTTTATCCATCCTGACAAGTTGTTTTGATATTCTGGATAAGGTGAATCTGAAAGCAGACGGAACAGGAGAGTACACGATTATTCTCAATGCCAGTAAAAGCAAAACAAGGCTGGCTTCCATTTCTAAAATGGAAACCATTAACGGGAAAAAGGTTCCGAAAAAGGCTGAAATTGAAAATAAAATCAACGAAGCTGCCAGAATTTTCAAAGGAACTCCTGGGATCAGCAATGTGAAAACATCCATGGATTTTGACAACTACATTGTCAGGCTGAGCTGCAATTTCAAAAAAATTGAAAATATTAATGCCGGACTGGAAAAACTTAAATCTCAGAATATACTGGGAAAGATGGTTCCGACACAAATCTACAGCCAAAGTGTTGAAAAAAAGACGCTGACGAGAAATAAGGTCAACACCTTCAAGGCAGATTATGACAAGATGAGTAAGGCAGATAAAGAAGTCTTTAACGATGCGAAGTATACTTCAATCATGCAGTTTGAAAATGCGGTAAAATCACAGACAAATAATGCCTACCTGCTTTCCCCGAATAAAAAGGCGCTTAAGCTTGAAGCGGATGTTCTGGACCTCATCCTGCAGAAAAAACAGATACAAAACACCATCCTTTTTCAATAAATTTCTAAACTATAGACATGAAATCTATCTTATTAAAAACACAAAAAATTATTTTCTTAGTCTTCGGTTTTACCATTGCCTTTGCCCAGAATAGTATGAAAGTTCCGAGTGATGCCGTATTTTATATGGAAGTCAACGGAAAGCAGCTTAATAACAAAATCAACTGGAATAAACTTAACCCCTTGCTCCATGAATTAAGCAAGAAAAGTAAGGAAAAACCTTCGTGGACAGATTATTCCAAAACAGGAATTAAATACGACGCTGTGCAGTATCATTATGCAAGCTTTAATGATTCCATCAAAACATACAACACCCATTTTATCATCGATAATAAGGAAAAGTTCCAGGAATTCGTGAATTCTGTAAAGAAAAAAGGGCTGGAGGTATCTAAGAAAAGCAATTATTCGTACGTAGATATGGATGATGATATTTTTGTGGCATGGAACGGAAGCCGCGCAGTCCTAAGCATGGTGAGCTACACGAAGCCTTATAAAGATCTCTGGAAAACAGAGGCCGAGAGTGTTGAAGCTGTTACTGACAGCGCTGTGGCAGTTGCTGCAGACAGTGCTTATATTGAAGAGGAAGTAAAACCATTTGATTATAAAGAAGAAATCAGAAATCTGAAGGATGATATCAAATACCTGAAAGAAAATATTAAGGAAAATAACCTTGAAATAGCAAGAATTCAAAAGGATATCAAATATCTTCAGAAACATCACAAATATCCGAAGGAAAAGGAAAATACTGCAACTCCGGAACCGGAAGATTACCCGGGTGAGGCTGCGGAATATGAAGATTCAGAAGCGGACAAGGCTTATCAGAAAGAGCAGGATTCTATCCGTAAAGAAAATTTCAAAATCGTAAAAAAACATGCTGAAGATCATTTTGACCGGTATTTCAGCTCCAACCTTGAAGTAGAAGCTCCTAAAGAAATGCTGGCTTTCAGAGATGCCGGTTCTGATGTTTTTGTGTATACAGATTACGGAAGAATCGTTAATGAAGGTATTTACGGTAAAATGACCAAGTACTATACTTACGGACAGATGTTCAAAAATATGTACAATTCCAATTACTCGTACAATCTGTATTTTGATAAAGATAAAGTAAGACTGGTGAATAATTACCAGCATAAAGACGCTGAGATCCAGAAGAGTATCTCATCTGTTTACAAAGGCAAGAAAAACAGAAAACTGCTGGAACTGATCAATGAGAAAAGTGTTGGTTATTATGCAATGAACGTAGACGGGGCCAAATGTTTTGATGTGATGTACAGCCTTCTTCAGAACTCGGGAGTAGGTGAATACAAGAAGGAAATGGAGCTGGTCATGGAAACCATGAAAATTATTCTGGATGAAGAAGCCATTGCCAAAATAGCACCCGGAAACGGAATTTTTGTTCTCAATGAACTGAAAACGAAAAAAGTAGACTACACAGATTATGAATATGATGCAGATTTCAACGAAAAAGAAGTAAAGAAAACCAAGGAAATAGCGGTGCCAAACTTCACTTTCGCTTTTGCAACCGAGAATGAAGGGTACTGGAACCGTATCTTTAACCTTTTGGCTACTAATAAAAAACTGTCTAAGAAATTCTCTAAAAAAGGTGATTTCTACATCTTCAAAGACGAGAAAAACGGCGGATATATCGATCAGTTGTTCTTTACTGTAAAAAACGGTGTTGTTTATCTGATGAGTTCTACCGAAAATATTCTTCCTACGAACCAGACCGACGTTTCCAGAAAATGGGCGAAAGACTCTGCTAAATATCCGTTATCCGGAAGGTTGGATATTCAGAAGCTTCTGACAGGTCTGGACAAAGAATTCAAAAGCCCTAAAGAAAGAAGAACGCTGGATGCGATCAGAAAAAATGTAGGCGAACTGTATTATAAAACAGAGGCAAAAGGAGAAAGTATCCAGACTGAAATGAATTATATCATCAAAGATTCCTCAGAAAACAGCCTGATGTATTTCTTTGATCTGTTTGACCAGATTTTTAAAACCAAGGAAGAAAAGAAACCACAAATATTATAGATGAGCAAAAAGAAGATTATTGTTCCGTTAATTCTCATCCTTGCCGCGGCAGTATATTGGATATTTTTCCACAAGGATAAAACCCTGAAGTTTATTCCTGAAAATACAGATGCCGTAGTTGTAATCGATGTTAAAAAATTAACAGGGCAATACCTCTTCAGCTTGGTTACTCATCCTTCAAAATGGTCCGGAAGCCCAACAAAAGATAACCGTTCGGTATCATTTAAAAATTCAGGAATCAGGGTTCCGGATTTTTTTCAGATCTTTCATGTCAGAGATTCGAAATTTTCCGAATGGTATAGTGTTCTGGAGCTTAAAGACTCCCGGAAATTCATAGCCTTCCTGAAGTCACGTCAGTTTATTGATAAAGGAAACGGGAACTTTCAGAAAGATCAGATTTTTATTGCAATCGAAAAAGAATATTGCATTGCGGGAACTTCTGACCAGGCTTTTGAATCGATTAAAAAGCAGCTTCTCCAGACGCCTGGCAACAGTAAATGGAATGCCGGCCAGTTGATTCACAATACAGCAGCAAGTATCTCATTTATTTCAGGACAAAAGATTCAGAATTTCTCCGTTGAAGTGAAAGATGATGAAATTGAGATCAGAAACAGTCCGGATACGAAGATATTCAATTCCATTGCTTCCAGGCTGCAGAAGGGAAATCACTTTCTGGAAATGGAACTGGATGCGGAGAATGTAAAAAACTATGCCCGCTTTTTCAATAAAAGCCTGGCTGATTCATCAGATATCACTTATCTCAGAGCCGCTGCTGATCTTGAGCAGGTAAATGATACCATCATCAGTTATGAATATGATGATGATTTTAATGAAATCGAAAAAAAGACAGTTCAGAAAATTACGCAACCTGATTATATTGTAGATCTTCAAAGCCGCATACCCGGAAAAACATGGGAATATTTTCAGGCTAAAAAATGGATTAATGCCCAGGATCAATTCACAGCGATTCCTTTTCAGCCCAATACGATCAGTAAGACCAGCAGTGGAGTGATCATACAATCTACAAGGAAACCAGTTTCACTTTCACCGGGAGTAAAAGAAAATTATATTCTGATCCGGAACAATCCCCTGTTATTTTCTTCCCTGAAAACATTAAGCGAAACAGAAAAAAAGATCATTTCCGGCATTGACTATATCCTGTATGTGAATAAAGCCAAGGATTACCGGATCACAGTGAAAGCAAAGAAAGGTGAACTGCCTTTAATTTTAAGATGGTAAAACATCAGCAACTCCTAAAAATGAATAAGTAGTAATGGCCCAGTCAGAAGTTATGTTGCTCAAAACGTTTACGCATTATTTTTTACATCTGGTTTTTCCGGTGTTTATCGCATTGATCTTTTATCGCAAAAACTGGAAGAAAGTATATCTGATCTTACTGGCAACAATGCTTGTAGATCTGGACCACCTTTTTGCCAATCCCATTTTTGATCCTTCAAGAAACAGTATAGGATTTCATTTCCTCCATTCTTATTATGCCATTGCAGTCTATATTCTGATGCTTTTCTTCAAAGGAAATATCAGGATTATAGCCATTGGGTTGCTGTTTCATATGTTCACGGATTTTCAGGATTTTACCTGGTGGAATCATTAAAATATCATTAATATTTTCTTTTAATATTTCAAATTCTGTAGATTTTTTGTACTTTGTAGTCACTTTATGAAGCCTAAAGAATTTTTACATTACACATACATTCTTCCTCTCCTTACGGTAGGGTACTACTTTTCCGGATTGATGGGAACCGGGGTTATTTATGATATTATTGCCGGGGTTCTGCTTATCGGGAGTGTTTTATCCGCAGTGCATCACGCCGAGATGGTAGCTCATAAAGTAGGGGAGCCTTTCGGAACCATTATCCTGGCGCTCTGTATCACCATCATTGAAGTGGCATTGATCATCTCACTGATGGTAGCCGGTGGAGATCAGGCGATCACACTGGCCAGAGATACCGTTTTTGCTGCCGTAATGCTGATCCTCAATGGAATCCTTGGAATCTGTATTCTGGTAGGTGGCGTTAAATATCATGAGCAGTTTTTTGCCAGAACATCTGCTACTACTTATCTCGTAAGTATTGTTTCTATTCTTATTCTTACCCTTGTACTTCCTAATTTTACTTCAAGTGTCAACGGGCCTTTTTATAACGAAGCCCAGCTTATTTTTGTGTCTATTGCCTGTCTTGTGATCTATGGTGTATTCCTGATGGTGCAGACCGTTCGTCACAGAAGTTACTTTATTGTCCCTGATGAGCATCCTGAAGAGCATTATATTCCTTCGTTAACGAAAACAATGATAAGTTTCGTATTCCTTGTGGTTTGTCTGGTGATTGTCGTTTTAATGGCAAAAGGTCTTTCCGATACTATTGAAGGGATGGTACAGAGTGTAGGAGCTCCTAAATCTTTGGTTGGGGTAATCATTGCAGCAGTGGTTCTTCTTCCTGAAGGGGTTGCTGCTATACGGGCGGCAAGATCCAATCAGATCCAGTCCAGCTTAAACCTTGCCCTGGGTTCTGCCCTTGCCAGTATCGGGCTTACGATACCTGCCGTATCTACGGTGTGTATTCTGTACGATATTCCACTGGTGCTGGGATTAGACAAAAAAGATATTATCCTGCTTTCTTTATCCGTATTTATTGTAATGCTTTCCCTGAGCCGCGGAAAAACAAATATCCTATACGGGACTGTTCTTCTGGTGAATCTGGCGGCTTATATCTTTACGGTAATTGTTCCTTAAACAGATACTAAAACGTAATTCCGAACCCTGCTAAAGCCTTCTGGCCAGTTCCATTTTGAAAGCCATAAGCTTGGCAATGTTTTCAGACTTATAAATGGCCATATCGGCATTTTCTCCTGCAAAATTCTCTTCAATTGTCGTGCGCCACAGCTCAAGCCATCTGTCGAAGTGTTTCTGTTCCATAGCCTGTATTTCATTGATAGGGAAATGTACACCCATAGGATTTCCCTTATAGGTCATTTGCCCGAAAAGAATAGACTCCCAGAAGGAATACATTTTCGGAAGGTGCTTATCCCAATCTACTTTCGCAATATCATTAAAGAAGAATCCGATGGTCTCATCCTTTACAACCCTGGCATAAAATGAATTGACAAGGTGTTCAATATCTTCTCTTGACTCCAGTTTTTTCATACTTCAAATGTACTGCAAAATCAAATGAGAATCCAATGATTCAATTGATAAAATTCATGAAAACAATATTTTATCTTTGTCTAATGAAAACTGAAAACGAGCAAATAAAATAAATAGTAAGATTTGCTTCAGGTGTAAAAATAAATGACCTACAAATGACAGGAGGATTCAGAAAAAAGATCCGGCAGAAAAATGCTGAAAACAGTGGTTTCGGAAGCAATGCATCCGGAAGATTTATCAATAAGGACGGCCTCCCGAATGTGCAGAGAAGAGGCGTAAATGTCTTCAACAGGCTGAGCTGGTATCATACCATGCTGAACCTGTCTTCTTTCCGGTTTATAGCTTACCTGGTGATTGCTTATGTGCTCGTCAATCTTCTCTTTGCCATGATCTATTATCTGATCGGGGTGGAACATCTGACCGGGATAGACAAAAGTGATCCGCTCAACGAGTTTATTGATGTTTTTTTCTTCAGCTCGCAGACTTTCACTACAGTAGGTTACGGAAGGATCGCCCCTGTAGGCTTTATGGCCAGTCTTGTGGCGACTTTTGAAGCTTTTCTGGGATTGCTTACCTTTGCCATCGCAACCGGTCTTTTTTATGGGCGGTTTTCAAGGCCACGGGCTTACCTGAGATTTTCGGATATTGCAGTTATTGCACCTTTCCAGGAATCCTCTGCATTGATGTTCAGGCTGGCTCCTTTTAAAAATAATGCGCTGACGGATGCTGATGTTATTGTTTCTGCAGCCATTGAGGTCATAGAAAACGGAACTGCCAAAAGCAATTTTTACAGGTTAGATACCCAATTGAGTAAAATCAATACTCTGGCCCTGAACTGGACGGTTGTTCATCCTATCAATGAAAATTCCCCGTTTTTCGGATTCTCTGAGGATGATTTTAAAAATACGGATATCGAGATTATCGTTCAGGTACGGGCTTTTGATGAAGTCTTTTCGAATACCGTGGTTCAGAGATCTTCTTATACTACGGGTGAAATTGTTTACGGAGCGAAATTCGTTCCTATGTATTATCCGGATAAAGAAAACCTGAGCACAGTGCTGGATCTGGACAGGATCAATGAATATAGAAGGGAAGAACTTCCGGCATCGCTGAGAAATAAAGAATAAATGAATTTAGATTTTTATAAAAAACAGGCTTTACAAAAGCAGAAAGACCACAAAAAATTCCTGGACGGACTGAAAAAGAAACCGCCCAAAAAACTTGATTATATTGTTCAGGAAACCCATGATGAAGTATTTGAAGAAATAGACTGCCTGCAATGTGCCAATTGCTGTAAAACAACAGGTCCTCTCTATACCGAAAAAGATATTGAACGTATTTCTAAACATCTGCGTATGAAGCAGGCTGATTTTGAAGCAAAATTCTTACGGGTAGATGAAGATAATGATAAAGTATTACAGAATCTGCCCTGCTTTTTCCTGAACGGGGATAATACCTGCTCCATCTATGAAGTAAGACCGAAGGCGTGTCGTGAATATCCTCACACCGATCGTAAAAAGATTTACCAGATCAATAACCTGATGCTGAAAAATACAGTAATCTGCCCTGCAGCTTTTGAGTTCGTAGAAAAGATGATGAAGAACGTAGCAAAGTAGTGTCTCTTCAAGATTTCCGGCCAAATTCAGCCGGATTATTTTTTTGCAAATTCTTCTTAAATAATTATAAAGTCCGTTAAATAAACCAGTTACGCATAATTTTATAAATGATGCCTCGTTTAAGTTAAACAATCATTTAAAGTATTACATTATGAAAAAGTTATTTTTAACGGCCGCATTCACATTGGCCGGTATGATCGCAGTGTCGGCACAAACAGAACAGAACAAACCTGCAGAGACCCCTGCCAAGAGCCCATCGACTACACAAACACAACAACCGGATTCAAAGACCAACACCACTACACCAGATACCGGTACCACACAGCAGAACACCACAACTACTGTAGAAACAACTCCCGCTACTGAAACAAGTAAAGTAACAACCATGGAGTCTACTAAGCCTACAGATGCAACGAAAGAAGAAAAAAAAGATAAGAAGAAGAAAAAGTAGTAGAAATTCATTTTAGCAAACACTAGTCGGAATCCTGAAATCTCGTATTTCAGGATTTTTTTGGTGTTTTTTGCGTAAAATAACTATATAGGTACTGTTTATTGTGATTGTTCAAAGCTATAAAAGTTAATGTCTAATTTGCTTTTTTAGTATCAGTCTCTTTCATACGGAACTTTACAATTTTACGTACCAGATCCAGCGGAAGAGAGGCATCCATCGGAAACTGTACAGCTCCTTTTGAAAATTTATAATTTCTTTCCTGAAAATCTTTTTCAAAATGGCTGATACCCTCAGCGCCGGGATAAAAGCCGATATGTTTTTTATATCCTGCAAAATAAACCAAAGGCTTTCCTTTGTATCTGAAAGCCGGCATCTGATATCCGATATATTCTTCAAGTCCCGGAGCCACTGCATGAATACATTGTCTCAGTTCAATCAGTTTTTCCTGGGTTTCTGCTGGAAACAGAAGAATATACTCATCAATATTTTTAAAAGTATTTTCCATACCTATAAAAATAAAAAAAAGTACTGCATATAGCAGCACTTTCTCCTTTCACTTTTTACTTTTTTCCCATTTCCCCGGGAACAGGCTATATTAAAAAAGGTCGGGAGTTTTTCCCAACCTTGTCTTTTTATGTTTACACAACTCCCTGAGCCAACATTGCTTCTGCCACTTTTACGAAGCCTGCAATATTTGCCCCTTTTACGTAGTTTACATAGCCGTCTTCGTCTTTTCCGTAGTCTCTGCAGGCTTTGTGGATACCGATCATGATTTCCTTTAATCTTGCGTCAACCTCTTCGGAAGTCCAGTTAAGACGGATAGAGTTCTGTGTCATTTCTAATCCTGAAGTGGCAACACCTCCGGCGTTGGAAGCCTTACCAGGAGAGAATAATACTTTATTGTCTAAGAAATAGTTGATCGCATCTAGTGTAGAAGGCATATTAGCCGCTTCAGTTACACAAAGACATCCGTTTTCAACAAGTTTTCTTGCATCATCTAAATCTAATTCGTTCTGAGTTGCAGAAGGGAATGCAACATCACACTTCACATCCCAAGGACGTTTTCCAGCGTGGAATTCAGCAGATGGATATTTTTTAGCATAATCTTCAGCTCTGTTGTTTCCGGAAGATCTAAGCTCTAATAAATAGTCAATCTTTTCTCCGCTGATACCGTCTTTATCATAGATATATCCGTCAGGACCAGAGATTGTTACCACTTTAGCACCAAGTTCAGTTGCTTTTTTGATAACTCCCCAGGCTACGTTTCCGAAACCTGAAACCGTTACGGTTTTCCCTTTGAAATCCTGTCCGATCGTCTTAAGCATCTGCTCAGCAAAGTATACTACCCCGTATCCTGTAGCTTCAGGACGGATCAATGAACCTCCGTAAGCAAGACCTTTTCCTGTAAGAACTCCGGTAAACTCGTTTCTGATTTTCTTATACTGTCCGAATAGATAACCGATCTCTCTTGCTCCTACACCGATATCTCCTGCCGGTACATCTGTTTCAGGACCGATGTGCTTACACAATTCCGTCATGAAAGCCTGGCAGAAACGCATAACTTCCATATCAGATTTACCCTGAGGATCGAAGTCTGAACCTCCTTTACCACCTCCCATCGGAAGAGTCGTCAAAGAGTTTTTGAATACCTGCTCGAAAGCAAGGAATTTAAGAACGGATAAGTTTACAGTAGGGTGGAAACGGATTCCTCCTTTGTATGGTCCAATAGCAGAGTTCATCTGAATTCTGAAACCTCTGTTAACCTGAATTTCTCCTTTGTCATCAACCCATGGAACTCTGAAAATAATGATTCTTTCAGCTTCAGCCATTCTTTCAAGCAGCTTCATTCCGTTATATTCTTTTTTCGTAGCAATGAATGGAATTACAGTTACGGCAACTTCTTTTACAGCCTGTAGGAATTCCGGTTCGTTAGGATTTTTTGCTTCAATTTTTGCAATAAACTCTTGGATTTTCTGGTCAATATTATATTGTTCCATATATTAAGGTTGAATATTATTGTCAACAAATTTAATTTTTTTTTCAAGATTCACAACACTATATTTTAACATTGTTAAAAATTAAATAATAATGTTTGAGAATATTATTAAATTAATAATTTATAAACAAATTTTATTAAAAATGAAATGTTATGTATGAAATAATGCAATATTAAGAAATCATTAATTCTTAAATTGCGATAAATTGTCTCCCGGAAAACGATTTTACTTTCCCTAAAAGTTCCAATTCCAGAATTATCGGTAAAATTTTATGTGATGAAATTGAAATCATCTGAGCCAGATCATCCAAAGAAATCTGTGGATTTTCTTTTATAGACTGATATATTGTGTTTTGACTGTCAGTGAGTTGTGTTGTTTCTTCACTGTAAGGGAACAGCTCTTCTATTTTTTCTTTTGGATCGTTAAATCCAAGCATTCCGACCAGATCTTTGACCGTTGAAATTGCTGTTGCTTTATTGTGGAAAATCAACTGGTTACAGCCCTGGCTGTAATGGTCTGTGATCTTTCCCGGAAGAGCAAATACATCCCGGTTATAATCATTGGCGAAAGCAGCTGTGCTTACAGATCCGCCCCCAAATCCGGTTTCCACCACTATGGTGGAAGGGGAAATTCCCGCTACAATCCGGTTTCTCTGAATGAAATTTTCCCGGTCGGGTTTTCTCGAAGAACTGAATTCTGTGAGCAATGCGCCTCCTTCCTGAAGTATTTTTTCAGAAAGCTTTCTGTTTTTTGAAGGATACAAAAACCGGAATCCGTGCGCAAGAACTGCTATTGTGGGTTTGCGGTTGCGGATTGACTGCTCATGAACCTCTTTATCTGCTCCCAATGCGAGCCCGCTTACTGATGCATAAGGATAGGATTGAGTGGTTTCAAAGAAGTTCTCAATGAATTGGCGGCCATAAGGTGTCATATTGCGGGTTCCTACAATACTCAGCTTCTGCAATGAATCGTCAAAATTCCCTTTTTGATAAAGTATGGCAGGAGCATCAGTACACTCATTGAGCAGAGAAGGGATTTCATTGAGATGTCTGAGCAGGATACGGATATTATTCTTTTCACAAAATTTCAATTCTTCTTCTGCGAATTTCAAATGATCCTGTCTGCCGATGTCAGAAACAGTTTTTTGTCCCATCCCTTCGAGCGCTTGATATTCTTTTTTCGCCTTTTTCCATGCTTCCTGAGCACTTCCAAAGGTCCGGACAAGTTTATGAAAATTAATATCGCCTATCTGGTTACATTCACGAAGGGCGATTGCATAAAGATATTCTTCGGAGATCATGTGTGTTTTTTATCAAATGTAGTGAATTAAGTTTTATCTCTTCCTCAATTCATCCAGATGATCCCAGATATCATCTCTTTTTTTATAAGGAAGCTCCATGAAGTCTTCCGGATGGTTTTCTTTATATTCCTGCCAGAGTTTATCATCTTTTTCACTGTAATAATTAGGAAATTCCCAGATGAATTTTTTCTTTTTTTCGCCTACGTTCTTAAAAGCAAATGCAATAATACTTCCTACTACAGCACCTGACAAATGGGCCTGCCATGAAATTTTACTGGGCTCAGACATGTTATAAAAAAGTTCTTCCGGCAGCATTCCCCAGACTAAACTTCCGTAATACAATACTACAAGCATGGAAATGGTAAGAAGTTTCGTATTCCATTTAAATACCCCACTGAAGAAAAGGAAAAAAGCAAGAACATATACTACGCCACTGGCGCCGATGGTACAGGTGTACATATAATCACCGGTAAAAATATCGATAGGAGGAAGAAGCCATACCAGAAGTCCTGTAGCAAGCCATCCGATAACAAAAACCTTATTGGCCACCAGCGGATAAAACTGGTAAAGCAGAAACATGAGAGCAGCAATAGGAATAGAATTGCCTATGATATGATCTATGTTTCCATGCAAAAGAGGAGAAGTAACCACCCCAAGCAGGCCTTCCGGCAAAAGCGGGATAATAGCTCCGAAGCAACTGCCAAAAAAGCCCTGCATCTGTAAAAAATACCCGAACCACATTGCAGAAAGCATCAGCAAAGGGTATATAATCGCTCTTTTGGAAATTACATTTTTAAACATGAAGATTTTATGTCAAATCAAAAGCCAATGATTAATTTCGGAAAATTTGTCGAGGAAATTATTCTACTGTTCTGGTTTTAAGACAAAAAGTATGAATTTTAACTTTTCCACTTCTTATTTTGGCATTGATTTTACTGAAAACATTTCGTACCTGTGGATTTAAAAGCCATGAAATATATTCTTTAAAGGTAAAATAACCTTTTAAAAAAATTATATTTAATATTTTTGCATTGAAAATTATTTAGAGAAATGAAGAAGTTTTTGTTGATTCTTTCCTTTTTTGTAGGGATTTATGCAAGTGCACAAGAAGAATTAAAAAAAGATTCAGTAGTGGTAGACACAGTAAAATACTGGTCGGTGCTTGGGAAAAACACTTTGATGATCAATCAGGCTGCCTTTTCAAACTGGGTAGGAGGGGGAGCCAACAACGTAGGCTGGCTTGCCGGGGTGAATTATAATATTACCTATGAAAAAGACAAAGACCTGTGGGAGAATATCATTATTCTTGGTTATGGGCAGAATGATACCAAAGGATTGGGAATCAGAAAAACCCAGGATATGATCAATGTTTCAACCAACTACGGAAGGAAGTTCTTGAAAAGCTGGTATTTCTCTTTAGGAGCCGGGTTACAATCACAATTCGCTCCCGGATATGAAGACGGGAACAATCCTGAGGCAAAGAAGATCTCGAATTTTATGGCGCCGGGATACCTGAACGTCGGTATGGGTATCACCTACAGGCCCAATGATGATCTTACCGTAACCTTACGTCCTACCAACGCCAGATGGACTTTCGTCATGGATAAAGATCTTCAGTTTGCAGGAAGCTATGGTCTGAAAAATGACGGTGACACTTCTCTGTTGCAATTCGGTTTTCTGGGAACTGCCATATATAAGCTGAAAATCATGGAAGACATCCATTTAACCAATACGGCATCGGTGTTCTCCAATTATCTTGACCGTCCGGACAGGCTGGTTCTTGCGTATGGAGCTATTCTGAATCTGAAAGTCAACAAATACATCTCATCCAACATCACTTTAGATTTGCTGTATGATCATAACCAGATTGAAAAGACACAGCTAAAGCAAACCCTTGGAATTGGTTTTGCGTACACGCTTGATAATGGTGTAAAACGCTCAGAACGCAAGGACAGCCAATGGTGGATTAAAAAATAAATCAGATTACCATTTTAAAATAACAGCACTTCAGTATTGAGGTGCTTTTTTTATTCTGAAAAGTACGGTAATTTTAAGTTGCTTTAAGTTTGCTATAAGAAATGAATGTGATTTGAGTATTTATTATCAGTCTGTTACAGGTGGTTTTTTGCATGTGTTAAATTCATTTTAAAGTGAATTTTAGACGATCGTAAATTATTATTTATACATTTGTACAAATCGTTAATTATGAAAAAACTTTTATTGATCGCTTCCGTTTCCTTCGGAGCTTTAGCCGCGGCCCAGGATACAAAACCTGATGCACCAGCAGCTGATACCGTTAAAGCCTGGTCTATTCAGGGACAGAATACCTTAATGCTTAATCAGGCTGCCTTTTCAAACTGGGTAGGAGGGGGAGCCAACAACGTAGGATGGCTTGCCGGTGTCAATTATAACCTTACTTATGAAAAAGGCAAGGATCTCTGGGAAAATATTATCATCCTGGGGTATGGCCAAAATAATACCCAGGGAACAGGAGTAAGAAAGACCCAGGATGTCATCAACCTTTCTACAAACTATGGTAGAGAATTTGCTAAAAACTGGTATTTTTCAACAGGAGCCAGCCTTCAGACCCAGTTTGCACCGGGTTATGAGGACGGAAATAATCCTGAGGCAAAGAAAATCTCCAATTTTTTCGCTCCGGGATACTTAAATCTTGGTGCAGGGGTTACCTACAGGCCCAATGAAAATCTGACTGTTACTTTACGTCCAGCTAACGCCAGATGGACTTTTGTATTGGATAAAGATCTTCAGAAGGCCGGAACATACGGGCTTAAGAACGATGGAGATTCTTCTTTATTCCAGTTCGGTTTTCTGGGAACAGCGATGTATAAAATTAAAATCATGGAGAATATTAACCTGACCAATACAGCTTCGGTATTCTCAAATTACCTGGATCATCCTGAAAGATTGGTTCTTGCGTATGGAGCAATTTTAAATATGAAGATCAATAAGTATATTTCATCCAATATTACCCTGGACCTGCTGTATGATCACAACCAGATCTGGAAAACACAGCTGAAGCAGACATTGGGAGTAGGTTTTGCCTATAATATAGACAATGGAAAGAAACGTTCGGATAATAAGGATAACCAAAGCTGGTTAAAAAAATAATCCGGATTGAAAGCATAATAAAAAGCACTTCTCAAACGGAAGTGCTTTTTTATTATCAAATATATAAGTATTAGAATTCTATATCTACTTCTAATTTCTCGGCCAACAGCTTTGAAATTTTCTCTTTCAGAGGCTCAATGTCAATATTCTGCATGGCATCATTGGCAAAAGCATATAAAAGCAATGCCTGAGCTTCTTTTTTAGAGATTCCTCTTGCTCTCAGGTAGAAAAGGGCATCTTCATTCAGCTGGCCTACTGTACACCCGTGAGAACATTTTACATCATCTGCAAAGATCTCCAGCTGAGGCTTGGTATCAATGCTTGCTCCTTCACTTAGCAAAACGTTATTATTCTGCTGGTAAGCATTGGTTTTCTGAGCAATCTTGTCAACAAAAACTTTCCCGTTGAAAACTCCGTGGGCGTTACCGTCGAAGATTCCTTTGTAGTTCTGATAGCTCTCACAGTTCGGGAAATTGTGGTGTACCGCTGTGTGGTGGTCTACCAACTGGTCTTTTCCGATGATGGTGATTCCGTTCATGAAAGAATTGATATTCGATCCGTTATGAATGAAATCAAGATTATTTCTTACCAGCTTACCTCCGAAAGAGAAGGTATTTACAGTTGTTAAACTGTCTTTCTCCTGTTTTGCGAAAGTATTGTCAATGAGGTATGATGTGTTGTTGTCATTCTGAAGTTTGTGCCAGTCTGCTTTTGCATTCGGGTACGTAAAGATCTCTGTCACAGAGTTTGTCAGCACATAAGTGCTGTCAAAGTTATGGTGGCTTTCAATGACTTCTACTTTTGCACCTTCTTCCACGATCAACAGGTTTCTCGTATTGTAGAACGTGTTTTCTTCCTGGTTTTGAGAAATATAGAAAACGTGGATCGGCTTTTCAATCACAACGTTTTTAGGAACTTTCAGGAAGAAACCGTATTTGCAGTAAGCAAGATTCAGGTTGGTGAAAGCCTGCTCTTTAGAAGCAATACTGTTGAAATATTTTTCAAAAACCTCTTTGTGCTTTTCATCATTCAATGCATAGTTGAACGAAAGGAATTCTACATTTTCAATAGACACCTTTGAAAGCTCTTTATGAAGCTTACCGTTTACAAAAACGATCCAATCAAAGTTTTCCTCTCCAAGGTGCAATTCATCAAACTGCTCTTTAGTGATATTGTGGTTCTCTTTCGGGAAGAAGTTGTAACTCTTTTCCGTGATCTCCTTCAGATTGGTATATTTATATTCTTCGTCTTTTTTTGTCGGAAAACCAATATTTGCAAATCTTTGAAGAGCTGCTTTTCTGTCATCATCCAGAAATCTGTGACGAAGACCCTCCAAAAAATCATTATGGTTCTCTATAATTTGTTCTTTTAATGCCATTACTGGTATATCTGTGGTCTGCACCATTTTTCTTTTTATTTGAACTAAAATATTGTCATTCCTGGGAACAGGGAATCTTATTTTAAAGATTCTTGATTTTGTTATGCTTCATTCAGAATGACAGCGAACAATTTTAATCCCTGAAATAATTGATTTTCTTCTTAATTAAGAAGCCAGTCGTACCCTTTTTCTTCCAATTCCAATGCTAAAGATTTATCACCTGTTTTGATGATTTTTCCATTCGCAAGAACGTGAACGAAATCCGGTTGAATATAGTTAAGCAATCTTTGATAGTGCGTAATCAAAAGAACTGCATTCCCTTCATTTTTAAAGTGGTTTACACCATCTGCAACGATTCTTAAGGCATCGATATCCAATCCTGAATCGGTTTCATCAAGAATAGCCAGTTTAGGATTAAGCATCATCATCTGGAAGATCTCGTTTCTTTTCTTTTCACCTCCGGAAAATCCTTCGTTCAGTGATCTTGATAAAAAGTCTTTTTTGATTCCCAGTTTTTCAGATTTCTCACGGATCAGGGCAAGCATTTCTTTTGCCGGCATTTCTCCCAATCCATTGGCCTTTCTTGTTTCGTTTAAAGCAGCTTTGATAAAGTTCGTTACAGAAACTCCCGGAATTTCCACAGGATACTGGAACGAAAGGAAAATCCCTTTGTGTGCTCTGTCTTCCGGAGCATCTTCAACGATATCTTCTCCTTCGAAAAGAATCTCTCCACCGGTTACTTCGTAATCCTCTTTTCCGGCGATTACAGAAGAAAGGGTAGATTTACCGGCTCCGTTTGGCCCCATGATAGCGTGAACTTCACCCGGCTTTATTTCAAGATTAATCCCTTTTAATATTTCTGCGCCATCTTCAATTTTGGCGTGAAGGTCTTTAATTTGTAACATTCTTGCTAACTTTTTCTTTTTATAATTGTATTAGCTTCCTCTGTATGTGGAATATCCAAATGGTGATAACGTGATCGGAACATGATAATGTTCACTGTCTTTTATCTGGAATATTACCTCAATTGACGGATAGAAGCTTTCTATATTTTTATATTTGTAATAATCTTCTACAAAGAATACAAGTTTGTATTTTCCGTGATTACCGGTTTTTTGATAAGGTAAAAAATCTGAAACCCTGCCATTATTATCAGTTTGCTTTTTACCTACAGAAACCCACTGTTGCGTGGTTTCATTAAATTTTTCCAGTGCAATTTCTACTTTTCCGGCCGGTTTCCCTTCCGAAATATCCAGGATATGGCTTGAAAGCTGAAATCCTGTCTTTTCCTGAGCAGAAAGACTGAAGAAAATCAATCCAAAAAATGCCAGTAACAACTTCTTCATAGAGCTTATCATCTTCAGTGAATTATCCTACTGATCCTTCTAATGAAATTTCAAGCAACTTCTGTGCTTCAATTGCAAATTCCATCGGAAGTTTATTTAAAACCTCTTTACTGAATCCGTTTACGATCAGAGCAATGGCTCTTTCTGTATCGATTCCTCTCTGGTTACAATAGAAAATCTGATCTTCCCCGATTTTTGAAGTCGTTGCCTCGTGCTCCAGCTGGGCAGTAGGATCTTTGATCTCAATGTAAGGGAAGGTGTGGGCTCCACATTCATTACCCATCAATAAAGAATCACATTGGGAGAAGTTTCTGGCTCCTTTTGCAGAAGGCATTACTTTTACCAATCCTCTGTATGAGTTCTGAGATTTTCCTGCAGAAATACCTTTTGAAATGATTGTAGACTTGGTGTTTTTACCAATGTGGATCATTTTCGTTCCTGTATCTGCATATTGGTGGTTATTGGTTACTGCGATAGAGTAGAATTCCCCGATAGCGTTGTCCCCTTTCAGGATACAGGACGGGTATTTCCATGTTACTGCAGAACCTGTCTCAACCTGGGTCCATGAGATTTTTGCATTTCTTTCGCAAAGCCCTCTTTTCGTTACAAAATTGAATACACCTCCTTTTCCTTCTTCATTACCAGGGTACCAGTTCTGTACGGTTGAATATTTAATTTCCGCATCATCCATCGCAATCAGTTCCACTACCGCAGCGTGAAGCTGGTTTTCGTCTCTTGACGGTGCTGTACATCCTTCAAGATAAGAAACATAGCTTCCTTCATCCGCAATCACAAGCGTTCTTTCAAACTGTCCTGTTCCTGCCTGGTTGATACGGAAGTAAGTGGAAAGTTCCATCGGGCATTTTACGCCTTTGGGAATATAGCAGAAACTTCCGTCAGAGAATACTGCGGAGTTCAGTGCTGCGTAGAAATTATCACCTCTCGGAACTACTTTTCCAAGGTATTTTCTTACTAAATCAGGGTGGTTCTTAATAGCTTCAGAGATGGAACAGAAAATAATTCCTTTTTCTGCCAACGTATCCTGGAAAGTAGTTTTCACAGAAACTGAGTCCATTACGATGTCTACTGCAACCCCTGAAAGTCTTTTTTGTTCCTCAATGTTAATCCCTAACTTTTCGAAAGTCTTCAATAATTCAGGGTCTACTTCATCAAGGCTGGCCAATTCAGGCTTTACTTTTGGAGCAGCGTAGTAACGGATGGCTTGAAAATCCGGCTTTTCATACTTGATATTCGCCCATTCAGGCTCTACCATCTTCAGCCAGATTTTGAAAGATTCCAGACGCCATTCGGTCATCCATTCCGGCTCTTCTTTTTTAGCAGAGATGGCACGGATGATGTCCTCATTTAAACCAGTCGGGAAATCTTCGTAATCGATTTTAGTTTCCCAACCGAATTCATATTTTTTATTTTCTAGATCGACTCTTAAATCGTCTTCAGTGTATTTACTCATTATTATTTTTTAGATTTCAGATTGTAGACCTCAGATTTCAGATGCTTACTGATTGCTGATATCTAGTATCTTATGTCTTTTTTCTAAAGACTAAATGATTCTCCACACCCACATGTTCTGGATGCGTTCGGGTTGTTGAAAACAAACCCTTTTCCGTTCAATCCTCCTGAATACTCAAGAGTGGTTCCTGCTAAATAAAGGATTGATTTTTTATCGACGATGATCTTGATATCATTATCTTCAAAAATCTGATCTGTGTCTTCTTTTTGGTTGTCAAACTTCAGAACATACTCCAAACCAGAGCATCCGCCGCTTTTCACTCCCACTCTTATATAATCTTCAGCAGGGTTAAAACCATCTTCAGTCATCAACTGAATGGCTTTCTCCTTTGCATAGTCTGATACTTTTATCATTGTATTTATTTAGAATGATTTAATGATGCAAAAATACGAACAAAAATCAGGATATAAAAATCAGCATTTTTATTTTATCGATTTTTATCATTGATGAGTTTAACCTTGGTAATCTTTTGAAATCCAAAACATAAATTGACTCACAATGAAAAAAATAGGTATTATTGCTCTGGCTCTCTTTATACAGCATGTTTCCGGCCAAACCAACAGGTTTGTATATCAGGTTACGATGAAACCTGATGCAGAAAATAAAGCAGATACAAAAACTGAAAATGCATATCTTGATATTTCCCAGGATAAATCTGTTTTTTATTCTGAAAACAGGATTAAAAGAGATTCTATCATGCAAAAAGCCTTCCAGGGAGGTGGTGGAAGAGGAAGTATCAACAGAGACCAGATGGAAGGTTTAAGATCCAATATCAATTATTCTGTAGAAAAAGATAAAACAAATCAGAAAACATATTTTAAAGATAGAATAGGACGTGATATTTATTCCTATGAAGAAGACAGACCATTACATTGGAAAATTTCTTCTGAAACAACAAAAATAGGGGAATATAAGGTCCAGAAAGCCGAAACGGATTTTGCCGGAAGAAAATGGACAGCCTGGTTTACCACAGATCTGCCTTATCAGGATGGCCCATACAAGTTTGGCGGGCTTCCGGGATTGATTGTAAAAGTGGAGGATGATAAAGGGGATTATTCTTTTGACCTGATGAAGAACTATAAGATCGCAGAACTTCCAGCTTTAAATCAGTTTGGAAATACTTTAAAAGTAAAAAGAAGTGATTTTGTAAAACAGCAGCAAAAATTTAAAACAGACCCAATGTCATTTATGACTCAAGGATCAGGCGGTATGGCTGCTACAATGAGAATAGGTGGTGGCGGAAGAGGTCCCGGAGGAGGAAATCAGGATCCTGCTGAGATGAGAAAACGGATGGAAGAAAGGGTGAAAGAGGAAGCGAAAAAGAACAGTAATCCGATTGAATTGCAATAAATCAGCTTGCTGGCTGAACTAAACCTAACAGTTTTTGAAAACCTGTTAGGTTAAAAAAGCACCGATGAAATTATTCATCGGTGCTTTTTTATAATATAAATTTATAGGTTATTTTAAAAGTTGGTTAAAGGTATCTCCCTGTCTGATATCTCCGGTGTTATAACCTTTCATAAACCATTCTTTACGCTGTGCAGATGAGCCATGGGTAAAGCTTTCCTGATTTACATATCCCTGAGATCTTCTCTGAATATTATCATCCCCCACAGCCTGAGCGGCATCTATTGCGGCCTGAATATCTCCGGGCTCAAGAATTTGTTTGGTATCATCTGTACGTTTAGCCCAGACTCCTGCATAAAAATCTGCCTGTAATTCTGTAGCTACAGAGACTTTATTCATTTCTGCCTCAGAATATCTTCCACTTCTTCGGAGTGCATCTACTTTTTGCGTTGTTCCCAAAAGGGTTTGTATATGATGTCCCATTTCATGGGCAAGCACATAGGCTACTGTAAATTCTGTTACTTTGGCCCCGAATCTTCCCTGGAGTTCATTGAAGAAACTCATATCCATATAGATTTTCTGATCGGCAGGGCAATAAAATGGTCCCATGGCAGACTGGGCTGTACCACAGGCCGAATTTGTTG
This sequence comes from Chryseobacterium arthrosphaerae, assembly GCF_001684965.1. NCBI lineage: Bacteria > Pseudomonadati > Bacteroidota > Flavobacteriia > Flavobacteriales > Weeksellaceae > Chryseobacterium > Chryseobacterium arthrosphaerae. The sequence continues at coordinate 345,613 of NZ_MAYG01000012.1, forward strand.
TGCTTTGAAAAAGTACGATTTCAGGATCGCTGTAGCTCATTCCGTTTTCCTGAAAGATCTGAGTCCAGGTCTGGGTATTCCAGGCAGCCATCATTTTGACCATTTCTCCGATTTTTTTCTCTTCAACGGTAAGTTCACGTTTTTCACCGGAGTCTCCCGAAGACTGAATGCTTCCGGAATTGAGAATTCCTGAAGGGTCACCTCCCAGGAAGAATACAATCGCTGCTATAATTAAAGTTCCGAGTCCGCCGCCAACGATCATACCGCCACCTCCGCCTCCGGAGCCACGGCGATCATCAACGTTACCGCCTCTGTCGTCTGTCCATCTCATAAGAATAAGTTTATTGTGAATTTAAATATTTTAATCAATATCTCTATATATTTTTTATCTGAAAATGTAGATATTTATCGGTTAAGCTGTTTGGTTTTCAACCAATAGGATGTTGACTGATAGGCTGAAACAGCATCATCTACCAGTTTCTGATCTGTATTTTTTAATAATTTCTCATTGTAGTACAGTTTAAATTCAGGAGCAAGTTCACTTTTTTCAAGTTCCAGCGCGTACTGTTTTACTTTTTTTACAGGAGAAATAATGGTCAGCCGATTGTCTTTTACAAAGCCCAGATCCTGATATGTGGCAATATAAGCTTTAGGCTGAAATTCCTTTTTAAAGACATCCTGGCCTAAGAATTTAGACTGATAGCTGAAGTTGAGTAATCCGAAAACCGTAGGCATTACGTCAATCTGAGACATCAGGGCATCAAACTTCTGAGGCTGGATAAATCCTTCTGAGAATACCATGGCAGGAATTCTGTATTTATCCATCGGAAGCTCTGTTTTTCCGGCACTTGATGCGCAGTGGTCTGCAATAATCACAAAGACCGTATTTTTGTACCAATCCTGTTTTTTAGCCATTTCAAAAAACAGTTTAAGGGAGTAGTCTGTATATTTTACACCGCCTTCACGGGATTTCGCTGTTCCAGGGATATCAATCCTTCCATCAGGATAAGTGAAAGGTCTGTGATTGGAGACCGTCATCCAGTGGTTAAAGAAAGGTTTTCCAGATTTTGCTTCAGCATTCATTACCTGAATTGCCTTTTTAGCCATATCTTCATCAGCTACGCCCCAAACGTTGGCAAAGGTGATTTCTTCCGGCTTAAAATTATTTCGGTCTACAATATCATAGCCGTTCCCACCAAAGAAATCCTGCATATTATCAAAATAGCTGTATCCTCCGTACAGGAATTTTACGTCATAGCCTTTGGATTTGAAAACATTTCCTGTTGTAAATTTATTTTTGTTGTCATCCCTTTTGATGATACTTTCCCCGGCAGTAGGGGGGATGCAAAGCGTCAAAGCTTCCAGTCCGCGTACCGTTCTGTTTCCGGTAGCATAAAGATTGGTGAACATCAGTGATTTTTCCGCTAAACTGTCCAGAAAAGGGGTGATCTTCTGAGTATTGCCATAATGTTCCATGAAGTCAGCAGAAAGACTTTCAATGGAGATCAGGACAACGTTTTTCTTTGTTTCAGGCAGTTCTGCAACAATGTTTCTTGATAATGTATGTTGTGGATACTGGCTTAAGAAATTCTTTTCGGCCTGCTGCTGGTTAAGCTGTGAATAGAACTGAAAATAATCCAGCTCATTGTGGGTAAAGGCCCAGTAGAATTTAGGAAGTCCGTTAGCTTCAATTTCATCAGCAAATACATTATCTGATTTGATCTGCATTAATGAAGGTAAAGCTAGTATGCTGACTGTACAAAGAATTACAAATGAACCCAGCAGAATCATTTTCTGTTTGAAATCAGGCAGCTCAAGCAGCTCGTCTTTGGTCTTTTTATAAATGAACCATGTAATGGCAAGGGTGACGATCATGATCGCTGAAAACAATGGAATAACCGGGTAGCTTTCCATGATATTCCCAATGACTTCGTTCGTATAGATTAGGTAATCTACAGCAATAAAATTATAGCGTACTCCAAATTCATTGTAAAAGAAGTATTCACTGACCCCGTTGAAGATAATGACAAGCACGTAGATCAGTAAAGTAATGAAATATAACGTATTGCGGATTTTGATTCTCTGAGAAGGCAGAAAAAGCATTAATCCGAAGAAAAGAGTCTTAATCCCTACAAAAGCAAGGGCCACTTCGGTGACAGATCCTCCATACTGTTTGAAAATATTATTGGGTATAAGCCATATATACAGGAAGAACAGCACCAATGCTCCAAAAATAATATAGCCGTAAGGTTTCCTGTACTTTGAATTCGAAAGAAACAGAAAGTAAAGGGCGAGAATGGCACTGGCCAGTATGAATACAAAAATATCATTCACAAGGCCTACAAACAATACTTTTATTATTTCAAAAAAGCTAAAGCTGGCTGTGGTGATAGGATGGAAAAAGAATATCGTCCTTATAATCAGTGAAATGACAAGGTAGAAAATTCCTAAATATAGAAATGGTTTTATTTTTTTTAAAAACATGTATATACTGTCTATATGGTTTTCACAAAGATAGTTTTTGTATACAAATTTTAATAGAAAAAAAGCAAAACATACCGTTTATTAATAAGATTTTATAAGTTTTTAAAAAGTAAAGTAAATTGGAAGTACGAAGTAACGGGCTGAAAAAGTTTTCCAATAAAAAAGGACTATTAAAAAATAGTCCTGTATCATGTTAAGATGGATCAAAATTAAGAATGACCAAATCCGATATTTCCTTTTTTGTCCGATAATTTCTTTTTGAAATCAATCATCCTTAAAGCGGTAACAGCTGCTTCCACACCTTTATTTCCCAGATCACCTCCGCTTCTTGCGATAGATTGTTCTTTGGTATCATCTGTCAATACACAGAAGATTGTAGGGGTATCTGTCATGATGTTGCAGTCTTTGATTCCCTGTGCTACGGCTGAGCATACGTAATCAAAGTGTGGGGTCTCGCCACGGATTACACATCCGATAGAGATGACAGCATCATATTTTCTCTCTTTGCAAAGCTGCATGCTTGCATAGCTCAATTCAAAAGCTCCGGGAACAGGGAAAAGTTTGATGTTTTCAGGTTTTACCCCTTCTTTTTCAAGGATTTCCAAAGCTGCATCACGAAGATTGTAGGTTACAAAATCATTCCACTCAGAAAAAACAATGCCGATAGAAAAATCTTCGGCATTGGTTATATGAAGTGGCTTGTAATCGGAAAGATTAACTGTTGCCATTTTTTAGTAATATTTAGTCATTTCAATATAAGAGTCAGACATTCCGTTGTCGTAGTCCTGATATTTCTCGTCAATTGCAGAAAAGTATTTTTTAGCTTCTGCATTTTTTTTCAATCCTAATGCTACGATACCTGCTTTTCTTGTGAAATAGTAGGTTGTATAAGGATCATCTGAAGCTGATGCAGCCTGATCAAGCAAAGATAAAGCTTCGTCATTCTTGTTAAGACCTGATTTAGCATCTGCCATAGCTCCGAATTTCATTGCCATCAAGGTTTTGTTCTTGGAAGAGAATTTATCCAATAAATCATAAGCCTCCTGGAATTTTCCTTCTTTGAATTTTAATAAACCGGCATTGTAAGAAGAAAGCTTACCGATTTCAGTAGAAGAATATTCATTAGCTGTTCCCAGGAAACCTGGATTAGCTGCAGATTTTCCACCTAAAGCATCTTTATCTTTACCTTCTGTAAGGTTTTTTTGAGCAGCAAGGAAACTTTTCACAGCTTCAGTGTTCTTAGGAGCCACTACAAATTGCTTGTAAGCAAAGAATCCTAAAACTCCTAAAATTAAAGCTCCAAATACAATTCCTAATGGTTTTGAATATTTTTCAACAAATCTTTCAGTGTTTAAAGCTTCTCTGTCAAGGTCTTTAAAGAACTCAACCGTTTCTTTACCTTCTTGCTCATTCTGAGCACTCTTTCCCAATTTTGCCATAAGTTTTTAAAAATTGAATTGCAAATTTAATTGTTTCTGAGAGATTTACAAAATACTTTTAGAGCATTATTGTGTAAATGTTATCAATTGTCAACTGTTATTAAGAAAAATGCCCCGAAAACATAGTTCACGAAGCATTAATTTTTTATTTGTTGTGGTTAATATTCTAAAATATGGTAGACTTCTGCACCGAATTTTTTCAGTTTTTCGTCCCCCTTCAGGCCTTTTAAACCAATCAGGAAACTGAACTGGGCAACGGTTGCCCCCTGTTTTTCTACGAGTTTGGCAGCAGCTTCTGTAGTTCCTCCGGTGGCCAGCAGATCATCGTGGATCAGAATTCTTTGTCCGGCCTTTATTTGCCCTTCACGGGTTTCGATTATGGCGCTTCCGTATTCCAGATCATAACTTTCCGAAATGATAGGAGGAGGGAGTTTTCCTGCTTTTCTGATCAGAATGAAAGGAACTTCCAAAGCAACGGCAATAGCGATTCCGAACAGATAACCACGGCTTTCTATTCCGCAGACTGCATCTACTTTTCCTTTACTGAAGGCTGCAAGGTCTGCAATAACCTCTTCGTAAAGCTTAGGGTCTAAAAAAATGGGTGATATATCCTTGAACTGTATTCCCGGAATCGGAAAATCAGGGATGTTCTCAATTGTATCTTCTAGTTTTTTGATCAGTTCTGCTGAAGCCATTTATGGGTTGATTTTATAGCTGGAAATTTTCCAGTCTCCGTTTACATTTTTAAGTCCGAATGTTACTTTCAGAGAAGTTGTTTTACCGCTCTTATCTGTCACATCGTATGTTGCATTTACACTTGCACCATTGGCATTAGCCGCACTGGTGGTAATGTTTTTCACACTTACATTTTTGATTGCTCCAAAACCTGAGTTGGGATTAGAGAAAGACTCGTAGCTTCCCCAGCTTGGGTTGTTGGATGTTTCGTATGCCGCTTTTAAATTCTGAGAGCTTACGCTGTTTAAAAACTTGCTTACCGTATTCTTAGGGTCTGCTGCCGGTTGTTTTGGAGCGGCCGGTGCAGCAGGTGTAGCTGTTGCCGGATCAGTAGAGGTAGCAGGAGCCGTAGCAGCCGGATTGTTCGGATCTACCACTGCACTTGGCTGTTGTGGTACCGCTGTTGTATCTGTTTTAGGTACTGCAGGAACTTTAAGTGCTGAAGCGTTGACATCAAGCCCCACTTTAGACATCTTGAAGGTTTTGGCGGTGGTTTTTACAGAAACTGTAATATCGATTTTATTATCAACTACTTTTGCCGCCGGAATTGACGAGAATTTTAAATTGAATCCTTTAAAATTATTATCCTGCATCAGGTTTTTGGCCGTAGAAAGTCTTACTCCGTTGCTGAACACTTCTAAGGTTGCTTCCAGACCTGCCCCTGTAAAAGAAACCGGTTTTCCTGCAGCATCTACAAGTCTTGGAACAATCTGAATGGCAGTAGGCGCTCCCGTTCCATCATCACCTGTAGGTGTTGTTACAATAGTTAATGATCCTGCTTTTACATCGTTTGGATCACTTTCCTTTGCCTTATCATCTCCGAAAATATTCATTTCTCCTAATGACGGAGGATCAGTACTTGCCCATTCTATCCCGTTTTTCTGTGCAACTTCATCAGCCAGGGTCATGATCTCAGGAACTTTCTTCCCGTTGATCAGTTTTCCTAGGGCTTTTAGCTCATTCACATCGCCATCGGCTTCCACACCAAATGTTTTAAGGATATAAAGAGCCTCATTAAACTTGATCTGCTTAATGGTAGGTAAACTGGAAGTCATATCATTGATACTTGACTGCAGCGTTTTAGTATTCGTAGCATCTACATGATCTTTCTTGCATGCCGTAAAAAGCAACAGACTGAAAACAAGTAGAAAAGAAAACTTTTTCATTTTTATTTGGTTTGTTGCAAATTTAATAAAACCTTTATTAATAGTGGATTTTATTTTTTGATTTGTTTTTCCTTCAGGTCATCCTTGAAAAAACTGCTGAATATGGTCTGCATATTCGGGAACGACGGATCCTTCCAGAACGGGGTCTGGTAATTGCTGTACTCCCTGTCAAACTTTACTTTTTCAATATCTTTTTCATCGCTGAAGCTTAGTTCTGCAGGATAAAAATTATTGTATGAGATAATCTGGTTGTAGTCTGCCTCGCTTTTATGCTTAAGCTTTGCAAACATTACTTCGTTGAATTCTAAAAAGTTTTTTAAGTTTTTTTCCGAATTTTTTTCGAAAGATATATTCAGAATGGATTTGAGATCGAAAAGTCTGAAGCCAAACAGCGCAAGTTCCTTTTCCTGGAGAACAGCATCTGTTACTTCAATCTGGTCTTTCTGGTCTCCTTTTAATTCCCTGATGACGTTTCTTTTTGTTTTATATTCTTCAGGGTTGCCTACGTATTTAAGACTTGGAAAGCGCAATGAGCTGCTGGTGTCCCATGAGGATACTTTCTTTTTTTGATTTTCGGCGTCTGCCAGATAAAAAATTCTGTACTGCTGAATATTGGTACTTTTCAGTTTTTTGGTTTTATTATCAAACACATAGGTGATGATACCGTCCGTATAGCTATTCAGCCTGTTGTTCATGGTTACATAAGCATTAAAATTTCCCTTTAGAATAATATATTTGGCAGGTTTGGTATTTTTGATAACAACGGTTTCTATTTCTTTAAATTTATCATTGATCCTGATGACATCTTTATCCAGATCTGCAAAAGAAAGGCTGGCTACCGGGAAATTATTATAAACAATCTGAAACTTTTCCTGAGACTGGGGCAATGCCTGTTTATCAATTTTCCCATCAATATCAGAAAACGCAAGTATACTTCCGTCTTTACCGAATACTGAGACTTTGGAAAGCGGTTTGCTGTTTATCTCAGAAACAAAAGTTATGGTCTGTGCATTTGTAAAAACGGAGATCAGGCTGAATACGATGTACAGCAGATAAATTCTTTTCATAGCAGTATTTTGTTTTTTGGGTTAATATTAAAAACAGACTTTATTGTAAAGACGGGAAAAACTGAAAACAGTTGCCTGAACAGTAGGCTCCTGTCATTGTACAAAAAGACTGATCCTTTAACAATCAGTCTTTTATCATTTTATTTTGTTACATGGATTGATAAAATTCAGGATCTGCAACGTTTATTCTGCAGAAAAACAGATAAAGGCCTATCTTTTCAGTTACGAACGGTTATGGATATCAATCACTAAATTTTGATAAACCCCAGCTCATGACCTTTCATATAGATAAAAAAAAGACCGATCATACTGACCGGTCTTTTTTGTGTATTTCTGTTATAAGCCCTTAGAAAGGATACTCATAAATTTCAGATTCGTGTAAGAATGGGTTTCCTGTAGGGATCAACTTCAGTTTAGACAGTGCTGAAAGTACAGTAAACATAAATAATCCAGCTACGAAAAGGATTGCTCCCAGGATCAACAGGAATACTTCAGGAGTGTTCCAGTATGGTCCTACCGTTCCCGGCATTACCATGTTGAAGTAATCCAGGATGTGTCCTAAGATCACTACAACAGCCATTGTTGTTACTACTTTGTAGTTTCTCTTAATGCTGCTACTTACTAATACCAATAGTGGTAATAAGAAGTTGATGATCAACATCGGTAAGAAAGTAGGAGAGTAGTGCTGGAATCTTCCGAAGAAGTAGTTAACCTCTTCCGGAACGTTGGCATACCAGTAAAGCATGAACTGAGCGAACCATGTATACGTCCAAAGCATACTTGTAGCGAAAAGGAATACTCCTAAATCGTGTAAGTGGTTGTCATTGAACTGTGGTAAGAAACCATTTTTCTTAAGATAAACACTTAATAAGATGATCACAGCAATACCACTTGAAAGGCAGCTAACCATTGAATACCAGATATACATTGTAGAATACCAGTGAGGGTCAATAGACATCAACCAGTCCCAAGCCCATGCAGCAGAAGCAAATCCGAAGAATGCAATATATCCTACTGACCATCTGTAAAGCATCTGATACTCAACTTTAGATTTAGTTTCATCTACTTTTTTAGACTGAGCTTTTAATTTCCAGGCGAAGAAAGAAGCACCGATCACATAGATCAAAGTTCTTACGGCATAGAAAGGAATATTTAAGAATTTTTTCTTTTCGAATAAGATCACATCAAAATGCGGAGAATCCGGGTTTGTCAATTCAGGGTCCATCCAGTGGAATAAATGACCATTATGAGTGATGTTTAAGATCATAAGGATCACAAGAATTGCCCCACCATAAGGAATGTAAGAAGCAATAGCTTCCATTACCCTTGTAATGATGATTGGCCATCCTGCGTGTGCAGCGTGCTGAATAGAATAGAAGAATAATACGCAGCAGCTTACTCCAAAGAAAAATACAGCTACAAAATGTATTGCTGCTAAAGGCTGGTTGTGTACCTGCAGTGTAGCATGCTCAAGGTGAGCCGCGTGATCCTGAGGTCCAACCATTTCACTTGAGTGTGTAGGAGCAGTATGACCAGAAGCATGAACAGCTTCCATCATGTGTTCTATCTGCTCAGTAGAAATTCCTTTGTTCATAAAGAAACCAATACCGAAAAGAACTAAACCTACAACAAGAAGTATTATAGAAGTTGATTTTAATTTTGGTGAAAAACTATACATTTCTTTTCTTATTTTTTAGTTTCGGTAGTCGTTTCAGTTGCTGGTGCCGCTGCTGTAGCTGCTGCCGGTGCTGCTGCTCCTTTTTTGAAAGCACTCATCACATACATAGCCACTCTCCATCTGTCTCCTGCGTTCAATTGTCCCGCATAAGATCCCATCGCATTTCTACCGTTAGTTAATACATAATGAACAGATCCTACAGTAAGCTCTCTGTCTGCATAGTTAGGCACACCAGAGAATGCTCCACTTTGTACAATAGGTCCTTGTCCATCACCTCCTGTTCCGTGGCATGCAGCACAAGTGTGATCAAACAATACTTTTCCTCTTTCAAGATCCTTAGCTGCATTAGCCGGATTTAAAGGAGAAGCTGTCAGTTTTTTAGATGCTTCATACCCTGCGTTGTACTCGTCAACATTTTTAGGAAGTAAGCCTTCTTCAAAAACTCCATCTTTATTCTGAGCTACTGATCCTTCTACAGGAGAAAGACCTGTTGCACCATTATTTTTAACAAAAGCCGGGATTTCATTTTCATGATCTGAATAAGCATCCTGTGCTTTCATCAATGGGTCGTAAGCTACCGGAAAATACATATCCGGGAAGTATACCAACGGAGTATTCTCCTTTGGTCCGCAAGAGTTAAGTAAAACTGTTGTTAAACCTAAAACTGCTGTAATTTTTAATACATTCTTTTTCATTTTAAGCGTCTTTAACAGTTATTTCTTCAACTCCAGTTTCGATCAGTAACTGTTTTACAGATTCTACATCTTCAGTTACGAATTCCATCATGAATTTATCATCAGTAGTTCTCGGATCAGGATTCTGGGCAGGAGCTCCCGGATACATTTTGTTTCTAACTAAGAATGTTAAAGACATCATGTGAGCAGCACAGAATACCATTAATTCAAACATTGGAACTACGAATGCCGGCATGTTGTGTCCCCAGTCAAATGCTGGTTTACCACCGATATTCTGAGGCCAGTCGTGGTTCATTACATACCAGGTCAAAGTAGCACCGATAGTAACTCCATAACAAGCATAGATGAAAGCAGCATCAGAAATTCTGGTTTTCTTTAACCCTAAAGCTTTGTCTAGCCCGTGAACCGGAAACGGAGTATAAACCTCGTTAATTTTGATTCCTTTATCGTTGAATGCCTTAACGCCGTTCATCAAATCGTCGTCGTCAGCATAAAGTCCGTATACAATTTTAGTGGTGCTCATCTCCTTCTTTTGCTTTATAAGTTTCACCTGAGATTTTCAAAATCGATTTTAATTCAGCCTGTGCAATTACAGGGAATGTTCTTGCATATAATAAGAATAATACAGAGAAGAATCCGATTGTTCCTAAATATACACCCACATCAATGATCGTTGGCTTAAACATAGTCCATGATCCTGGTAAGTAGTCTCTTGAAAGGTTGATAACGATGATATCAAAACGCTCAAACCACATACCGATGTTGATGATCAATGCAACGATGAATGTCCAGATAATGTTCGTTCTAAGTCTCTTGAACCAGAAAGAAGCAGGAACCACAAGGTTACAGATGATCAATGACCAGAATGCCCACCAGTAAGGACCTACAGCCGCACCTGGAGAAAGATATGTAAAGTCTTCAAATCTTGAACCTGAATACCATCCGATGAAATACTCAGTAGCATAAGCTACAGTTACCATACCACCGGTAAGGATGATTACGATGTTCATGATTTCGATATGATACATGGTAATATATTCTTCTAGGTGACATACTTTTCTTGCTACAAGCAATAGAGTCTGTACCATTGCAAATCCTGAGAAGATCGCACCGGCAACGAAGTAAGGAGGGTAGATTGTTGAGTGCCATCCTTTAATTACCGAAGTTGCGAAGTCAAAAGATACGGTAGTGTGTACTGAGAATACAAGTGGAGTTGCCAAACCTGCAAGAACCAAAGAAAGTTCTTCGAATCTTTGCCAGTGTTTTGCTTTACCACCCCAACCGAATGCAAGGAAAGTATAAATCTTCTTAGTCCAAGGAGTCTTAGCTCTATCTCTGATCATTGCAAAGTCAGGGATTAGTCCCATGAACCAGAATACAGTTGATACTGAGAAATACGTAGAGATCGCAAATACGTCCCAAAGTAGAGGAGAGTTGAAGTTCCCCCAAAGAGAACCGAATTGGTTTGGTAAAGGGAATACCCAGTATCCAACCCAAACTCTACCCATGTGAATTACCGGGAAGATTGCCGCCTGTACAACCGCAAAGATCGTCATCGCCTCTGCAGATCTGTTTACAGACATTCTCCATCTCTGTCTAAATAATAATAATACCGCTGAGATTAGGGTTCCGGCGTGACCGATACCTACCCACCATACGAAGTTGGTAATATCCCAACCCCAGTTAATAGTTCTGTTAAGCCCCCATGCTCCAATACCTGTTCCGATAGTATAAGCGATACAGCCGAATCCATAGATGAATAGAACTAAGGCAGCATATAATGAGATCCACCATAATTTACCTGCTCTTTCTTCGATAGGTCGTGCAATATCTTCTGTGATATCGTGATAAGTTTTGTGACCAATAATTAGAGGTTCCCTTATCGGAGCTTCGTAATGTCCTGACATTTTTTACCTATTTATTATTTAAACTTTATTTTTCTACTCTGTTTCTTACTTTAGTGTGATAGAACACGTTTGGTTTTGTTCCGATCTCCTCTAGTAAATAATATCTTCTGTTAGAGGCATATACCTTTCTAATTGAAGAATCTTTATCATTCATGTCTCCAAATGTCATTGCACCAGTAGAACAAGCTTTAGAACAAGCAGTCTGGAATTCTCCATCCTTCACTCTTCTTCCTTCTTTCTTAGCCTCAAGAATTGTATTCTGAGTCATTTGGATACACATTGAACATTTCTCCATTACCCCTCTAGTTCTTACAACTACATCCGGGTTAAGTACCATTCTTCCTAAATCATTGTTCATGTTGAAGTCGAACTTGTCGTTTAGGTTATAAGTAAACCAGTTGAAACGTCTTACTTTGTACGGACAGTTGTTTGCACAATATCTGGTACCGATACATCTGTTGTAAGCCATATGGTTTTGACCCTGCTTACCGTGTGAAGTAGCCGCTACCGGACATACCGTTTCACATGGAGCGTGGTTACAGTGCTGACACATTACTGGCTGGAAGATTACATCCGGATTATCAGCAGGGTGGTTCAGTGCACCTCCTTCTTTGTTGAAAGCAGTACCGTATAATTCTGGTACAGCCAATCCGTCTTTTAATCCTTCATATACTTCTACAGTTTGTCTTGAAGAATAGTAACGGTCAATTCTTAACCAGTACATATCTCTAGACATTCTTACCTCTTCTTTACCTACTACAGGAACGTTGTTTTCAGCCTGACAAGCAATGATACATGCTCCACAACCTGTACAAGAGTTCAGGTCAATAGATAAGTTGAAGTGAGGACCGTCAGTATCATCAAATGCATCCCAAAGGTCAATTTTTCTTGCTGGAAGAGCTCCACTGATGGTGTGGTATTCCAAAGGTTTGTTCCATCCTTTGTGCTCATCATCGAATGGTACGTTGATGAATTCAGCTAAAGGAACTTCCTTCGCGATTTCATAACGACCCATTAATGTATTTTGAAGCTGGATCCCTGCGAATTCGTGATCTTCACCTGTTTTCTCGATTTTAGCACCGGAAAGAACAAGGTTAGAACCATCGAATAAAGGATAAGCATTTACTCCTGTATCAGCAGTTGCTCCTGAGTTTTTCTTACCGTAACCAAGCGCCAGACCTACTGATCCTTCTGCTTGTCCTGGTTGTACGAATACAGGAACGTCTTTTATAGTTACTCCGTTTACAGTAAGGTTTACGATAGAACCATCCAACTGCATTCTTGCGTTAAGATCGTTATCGATTCCAAACTTTTCTGCATCTTTCGGAGAAATCGTCAGGTAATTATCCCAAGACATTCTTGTGATTGGGTCAGGTAACTCTTGTAACCAAGGGTTGTTTGCCTGAGTACCGTCTCCCATAGAAGTCTTAGTGTATAATACTAATTCTAATTCTGAAGCTTTGAAGTTTCCTAATTCAGCAACAGCCTGAGCAGCGTTTCCACCTGCGTAAGATAATGTTGTTGAGTTAGTGGAAGCATTGATACCGTTATATAATGCTTTGTTGAAAGAAGTACCACCTAAAAGAGAAGCAGAGCTTGCCTTTAAATAATCGTAGTAGTTATTGGCAGCATTGTTCTTACCATTCTTCCAAACCAACAGAGATTCTTCAATCTGTCTTGATTTGTAGATCTTTTGGATCGTAGGCTGCATTAATGAATATACTCCGGTCTGTGGTTCGATATCTCCCCAAGACTCTAACCAGTTTGCTACTGGAATAACAGCCTTAGCTGCTTTGTACATTTCATTTTTCTTATCAGCAACAGCAATTACATAAGGAACTTTAGATAAAGACTTTTTGAAGTCTTCTCCTTTCGGGTGAGCATAGATAGGATCTACGTTGTTGGTAACTAATACTCCAACTTGTCCTCCGTTTACCCATCCAAGGAATTCCTGATATCTTGCACCGTCGAATTCTTTCAGGAAGTTCGCTTTACCTGTGAAAGCTACTGATCCTAATTTTTGGTTGATTAAGTGTGCTAAAACCTGTGCTCCTTTAGAACCGTCAGCGAAAACAACAGCTTTGCTTCCTTTTGCTTTCAGTTCGTTTGCAATTTCAGTAGCAGTCTTATCAGAAGTACCACCCCCTACGATTGCGTTGTAAACTTCAACTAAAGTTTTGTTTACAGCACTTGGCTTTAATCTGTATCTTGAGTCAGCATTAGCACCGGTTAAAGACATGTTAGACTCCACCTGGATGTGTCTCAACATGTTTGGACCTGGTTTTCTAGCTGCAGCATAAGAAGTTTCTAAGCTTGAAGCGTTATAATCTCCTAAGAAATCTGCCTGGAAAGAAACTACCAATTCAGAACCGTTAAGGTCATAAACAGGTAATGCTCTTTGTCCGAATACCTCCTGAGCAGCATCTAGTCCTGCAGAATAAGGATAGGCATCGAAAGTTACCAATTCAGCTGTAGGATATTTAGCTTTGAATTCAGCAAATAACTTTTTGAAAGTTGGTGAAGCAAAAGAGTGTGATAAAACCACAATCTTTTTGCCTGATGCTTTAGCTTCTTCCAAACCTTTGATCACGAAACTGTCTACTTTATCGAAAGTTTCATCTTTACCGTCCAGTTTAGGCTGTTTTACTTTATCATTATCATAAAGAGAAAGTACACTTGCCTGAGCTCTTGCGTTAGTTTTACCTAAATCACCACCAGCCGGGTTCGGTTCAATTTTGATCGGTCTACCTTCTCTGGTTTTTACTAAAACACTAGCAAAGTCGAAACCGTCAAAATAAGTTGAAGCGTAATAATTAGGGATTCCCGGAATAATATCATGTGGCTTTACCACATAAGGAATCGTTTTGATTACCGGAGCTTCGCAGGCAGCTAAAGTTACTGCTGCTGTAGAGAATCCTAGTAATTTCAGGAAATCTCTTCTTGAAGTACTTGATCCGTTTTTCTCAGCATCTCCAAGGAAATCTTCTACCGGAATTTCTTCCTGAAACTCTTTCTGAGCCAGCTTATTATTCAAAGCCGGATCTTTAAGTTCATGAATACTTCTGAATTGTATTTTGTTTGAAGCCATTTATACTTCTAATTTTTTAGTTATTAATAATGACATTTACCACACTCAAGACCTCCAATTGCATCTACAGTGATTTTACCTCCATCTTGTGGATATTGTTTTTTCAACTTGTCGTGTAGATTCTTGAAGTACTCTTTATTATAACCGTTGTTCATATCAACCTCAGTAGTTCTGTGGCACTCGATACACCATCCCATAGTAAAGTCGTTAGCCATCTGAACAACATTCATTGTATCAATTTTACCGTGACAAGCTTTACATACAACATCAATTTTGTTGTTAGGGTTTTTCTTGTTGAAAGAATTGATGATCGCCTGTTCACCAGCAATTACGTGCTGAGAGTGGTTGAAGTAAACGAAGTCTGGCATGTTGTGGATTCTTGTCCATTCAACCGGCTGTGTTTTTCCTGTATACTGTTGTTTAGCAGGATCCCAACCTGTTGCCGCGTAGATCTTCTGGATTTCTCCGTCATAGAATGCCTTATCTTTTCCTGGCTCCATGTAGTGATCTGCGTTGTATTCAGAAATTGTTCTGTGACAGTTCATACAAACGTTCATAGAAGGAATCTCAGATACTTTTCCGTATTTAGCACTGGAGTGACATAACTGACAGTCAATTTTCTGTTCTCCGGCGTGGATTTTGTGAGAGAAGTAGATAGGCTGTTCCGGTTTGTAACCTTTGTAAACCCCGATCCACATTAGCCAGTTCCATACTCCGTAAGCCGCTAAAATAGCAAGGATTGCCAATAAAGCTTTACCTACATAGTGGAACTTCTCATACATTTCCTTGAACGAACGAACTCTCGTTTCGTTAAGACCTGCCAGTTCTTCAGATTGACCCAGTGTTACCAATTGTCTTAGTTTCACAAGGATCCAAACCAATAGACCTGCGATCGCTAAAAGGGAAATGATTACAATGTTTGTAGTAGTTTTGTCTGCAGGAGCTGCCGCAGTTGCGTCAGTTGCAGGAGTGGCTTCCGTTTTTTTCTCTTCCGGAGCCGGTGGATTAGTAGTGAAAGCTAAAATGTCGTCTATATCCTTCTCGGTAAGGTTAGGAAAGACCTGCATTTCAGTCTTGTTGTACTTTTCAAAAATCTCATTGGCGTATTTGTCCCCAGAAGCTCTCAGAGCTTTGTTGTCTTTGATCCACTTGTGAAGCCAATCTCTGTCTACACCACCTTCTGTCTTTACTCGTTCTACAACCCCCTTTAATGGTGGCCCAACAACTTGTTTGTCCAGCGCGTGACATGCAGTACAATTCGCTTTGAAAAGTTTCTCTCCGTTTTTAGGATCGCCGTCTTGCCCGTAAAATGAAGCACTGGTTGATAGCAATAAGCCTATTGCGATCAACGTTTT
This sequence comes from Chryseobacterium arthrosphaerae, assembly GCF_001684965.1. Classification (NCBI taxonomy): domain Bacteria; kingdom Pseudomonadati; phylum Bacteroidota; class Flavobacteriia; order Flavobacteriales; family Weeksellaceae; genus Chryseobacterium; species Chryseobacterium arthrosphaerae. Next base: position 361,227 of record NZ_MAYG01000012.1, read on the forward strand.
TTTATAATGCTTTCTCCAACTAATCATTTAAATTATCTTATGTTAGTAAATTATTGAACATTCAATCAATTCCGCAAAAATAATATTTTTAACAGGAATTTAACGGTATATCGAAAAGGGAAAATATCATTTACGTTTAATTTGTATTGATTCTAAATAACTGGTTTGGTATAGTTTTTTAATTTGTATAAATTTGCGGAAACAAGTTTAAATGAGAAATTTGATTAAAATATTTTCGATATTATCATTATTTGGTTTTTATAGTATTGAAGCACAGCAGGTTGTTAGAAAAGATACCCTTTCGGGAACGGAGCTTGTCATCACGATGGATTCCAGAATTAATGCTGCTTTGGACGGAATTGAAGGCAAATGTTCTAAGGTTGCCACGAATAATCCTGCCAGAGATTCCGGTATTAGCGATGGGGGTATTTCTACAGGAATATCTGCAAAACCACCTAAAATCTATGTTCCGAGCAGAGAGCTTACCAATGCTGAAATTTGTAAGAAAAATCCAAGGATTTTAGGATACAAAATCCAGATCACAACAGTGAAAAGCAACGAAGAAGCCAATGAAGTAAAGTCTTATTTCAGAAAAAGATTTCCTAACCTGAAAGTTGAGACAGACGCTTCTCTAAGACCGAATTATAAAATTCTGGCAGGAAGTTATTTCACAAAACAGAGTGCAGCGGCAGACCTTTCAAGGATCAGAGAATACTTTAAGTCTGCAGTGGCCGTGCAGTACAGAATTTTCTGTGCAGAAGCCAAATAAGACTTATTTTCTTAAAAATAAAAACAAAAAAGCTGAGCAACTGCTCAGCTTTTTTTATTGATAATACCTTTCCGTAAACCAGAGGAATTCTGACATCCTGAGTAAATTATTACACAAAAGATAGAAGAATAATACCCCCACGGTAAACATTAAGAAAAATAATATTTTAGGGGATGATCTGTAAGCGTACAGCAGCCATCCGATCAACAGCGGATAAACAAAAACAAAATGCCCGCCATAGATATAGGAAGTATGGAGCCCGAACTTCATGATGCAATGAATAATGATATCGACGAAAAATGAAATCATGATAACCTGCACCCATTTGTTCCTGAAATTTTTACAATAACTCCAACCTGTCAGAAGTAATAATACTGCTACAAAAATATAGGAAAATGCAGACGAATACAGTTCCATATAAATGGCTTTAAAGTGAAAACCTTTCATATTATGCTTATCCGAAATGGTAAAGCTTGGAAAAAGAATGTTCCCTCCGAAAAAGAAGGAGGCGATCATATCCCATGTAGGCATGGTTTCTACATTGGAGAATTTTTCATACTGCTGGTTCGTTTTGGAGAAGATCGTCTGGTATTTGAAATCGATCCTGTTCAGATAAAGGAGTATATAACAAATAACAGCTATTGTAACTCTGAAGGCTGCATTTCCAAATTTTTTCCAGTTTTTAAAAAGGTTTTTTTCAAACAGAATCGGGATGAAAACCTTTACGAAATTGGTTATCGTAAGTCCGCCTATGGTAATGCCTGCCAACGTTAATGCTGATGCCGGAATTTTCTCTTCTTTCCTAAGCTTGATAGCTGCATAATGATTGTACAGGCTGAGAAAAAATAAGGTGTAGGTGAAGTTTTCAGGTGTAAATGACAGAATGATATTGGTGGAAAACAGACCGAAAAACAGCACAATGAAAAAGCTGAATTCAATCGGCAGCCTGATGATATTTTTTAGATATTTGAAAATCTGAAGGATATTCAGGCTGATGACAAGATTGCTCAGCCATGCTAATGTAAGCCTGAATGTCATATCCATTTTTCCTCCGGAAATTAATAAAGCAAATTCCCTGATGCCGTTAAAAAAATAATAGGATAGAGGATGTCTTTCAAAGCTGCCGCCACTCATGATGATAGACTTGTTGTCAAAACTGAAATAAGCATCCCATGGGATTCTGCTGTCGAAGATAATTCTGTAATGACAGGCGATATAAGACCCCAGAATTCCGTAGCCGGTAATGAAAAAAAGAAAAACGGCCAGCTCGGTATAGGATGAAGGAAAAACTAATTTAAAAAAATTAATGAGTTTTGTTTTGATAAGAGACACGGGTCATATTTTTTGCAAAAGTAAAACAAAAAACCACCAAAGCAGGTGGTTTTTGAGAAGATTGTATAAACGGTGTTACTGTTTGATTATTTTTTCGGTCGTAGTAGTTCCGTCGGTAAAGTCTACCTTCATCAGATAAGTTCCTTTCGGAAGAGACGAAACATCTGCCTTTCCGGAATCTGCTCTGTTGAGTGTTTTTCCTGACATATCGACAATAGATGTTGCTTTTATTTTTTTATCTGTTTTAATATTGATTTCTCCTTTGGTAGGATTAGGATAAACAGACATATCGGATTTCGTTTTTGAAACTTCATGAGTTGCCAGGCTTCCTGCCGTAGTTACTTTTACATCATCCAGCATAAACATATATTTATCTGCAGACATATACTGGAATCCTATTTTTACAGTTTGCCCTGCATAGGCATCCAGGTTAATGGTGACCTGCTGCCATGCTGCGAAGGGAGCTGTGGATGTGGCCGGTGAAGAAATAATGGTAAAACTGGCTGCTGTTGTTGGGGTACCGGTTCCTGTATAAATCCCTACTTTGTAACTTTCAACAAAATCAGGAGATAATGCTTTTACCCAAAAAGTTAATGTGTTTGAATTGGCACCTAAAGTTAAGGAAGGGGTTATCAGCCAGTCATTATTGGCGGTCACTCCATTGGCAGGAACTCCGGCCCATGAAACTGCACATTTTTGTCCTCCGTGCGGGCTGAAATTTCTGACTTCCTCATCAGCGGCAGTGGATGTTGCATTGTTGGTTGCATTGCTTGCGGAAAGATTGAAAATCTGAAATGCCATTGGTTGTGCGGCATTTGCCCAGTTTGCTGTCCAGCCTGCAGATGTCGTGCCACCTACTACAGGGCCTCCGCCTGTATATGTTCTCAAGCCGTCCAGGTCTAGTGTAGTCCAGCTGCCAATATTACTGATGGCAAAATTGGTGTATGATTCAAAGCCCTCATCGAGCAAAACTGTTTGAGAATGCACTGCCATTCCCATTAATAAACTTAAGGAAAGTATAATTTTTTTCATATTAAAGATTTTTCTAAATATAGGGATAATTTTTAATATGTTGATAATGAATCAGTAAAATCTCTGAATTTTCCTTTTTTACGAGCTGCAGGATAGGGTGGAACATCCGGCAGTGTCATCATAACCGGCAGGCCTTTTGCCAGAAAATTCCGGAAACATTTCTTCGTAAGGATTTTTCAAAGCAAGGGTTAATTTATCCAGCATTTCTGTTTTTCCATTGCCAATCTCTTCAATGCATTCATAAAGTAAATAATTTCTGAGAATGAATTTCGGATTGGCTGTTTTCATCATCGCTAAAGACTCTTCCTTTGAAATCGTATTTGAATTGATCCGGGATTCATAAGTTCTGATGAAGTTTTGCAGTTTATTCAGTTTTTCTTCATTTAATAAAGTATAGGAAGTGGCACCGAATAATGCTTTCAGATCTGCACCGGAACTTAGTTTTTCCAACTGATTGAAAAACAGGGTGTGGTCAAGCTGTAGTTCCTGCATCAGTCCCTGCCAGTTGGTGAAAAATTCCTCATCATCTTTTCTCAGCCCGTCAAATCCAAACTTCCTGCACAGCATGGCATCATGGGCCTCCCAGAAATAAGTGCCATAACGGTTCAATGTGTCTTCCAGAAATTTTTCATCTTTAATGATAGGGTGGAGTGCATTGGCAAGCTGCCAAAGATTCCATTGGGAGATCTGGCCCTGTTTCCCAAAAGCGTATCTTCTTCCGGGAAGGTCTGTTGTATTCGGGGTGAAATTCAAATCGTATTCATCCATCATAGAATAGGGGCCGTAATCGATGGTAAGTCCCAGGATAGACATGTTATCCGTATTCATCACCCCATGTACAAATCCGACCCTGAACCATTCTACCATAAGGTCTGCAGTCCGGGTGCATATGTTTTCAAAAAAATCTTTGTATTTCTGTTGTCCTGAAGAGGTGATTTCCGGGAAATAACGGGCTATGGTAAAATCGGTAAGGTCCTGCAGGGTTTTATATTCCTGTTGCGCAGACATCAGTTCAAAATGTCCGAACCGGATAAAGCTGGCAGCTGTTCTTATGATCACTGCGCCTTTCTCAAGCTCAGGATTTCCGTTGTACATGATATCACGCACCACATCTTCCCCGGTAAATGCTAAACTGAGAGCCCTTGTTGTAGGAACGCCCAAATGAAACATTGCCTCACTCATCATATATTCCCGTACTGAAGATCTTAATACAGCTCTTCCATCTGCATGCCTTGAATACGGAGTAGCGCCGGCTCCTTTCCACTGAATTTCGGTTGTTTTTCCATTGTCATTGACAATCTCTCCTGCCAGGATCGCTCTTCCATCTCCCAGTTGCCCTGCCCAATTCCCAAACTGATGCCCTGCATAAGCTGTAGCATAGGTCTGAACATTTTCGGGAAGATGGTTTCCCACCAGAAAATCCAGGTCTTTATCTTCAAATGTTCCAAGGCCTATTTCTTCAGAAAGTTCTGCATTGAAGGCAATGAGCTCAGGTTTGTCAAAGCCTGCAGGCTTAATGGTGGCAAATAAAACTTTAGGTGTGTTTCTCTGCATGGGATTATTAGAAAAATCACCTGGAAATTTCTTGAGAAAAGGCTGTCTGATGCGTTCGATATTCATACCTCAAAGGTATTAATTAAAAAAGAAAAGACCTTCCATATTATTGAAAGGTCTTGTGTATTTCTAAAAGAGAATTTATTTATTAAAATCTACCTCATCGTTAGAATGAAGGTTTTCATTGATATTGTCCTCTTTCTTTTCTGTAGGTTTTTTAGGTGTTGGGTCTACAGGTCTCGGATTTTTGATCTCGTCAATGGTCTGAAGGCTTCCGTCATCTCCGTATCCTCCGCCAAGGCCTTTAAGGTTTGAACATCCGTCTTTCCAGTCTGAAGGCTTGACAAACTTGTCATCAGGTGTAATGCCTAGAGTTTTGTCTGCCCAGACTTTCTTCATGAAGATGGCCCAGATTGGCAGCGCCATTTTAGCTCCCTGACCTTCCCCGGTTCCGAAGAAGTGGGTTGCTCTGTCTTCCCATCCAACCCATGCTCCGGTAGCCAGTTTTGGAGTAATTCCCATAAACCAACCGTCTGAGTTATTCTGGGTAGTACCTGTTTTGGCTGCAATTTCTACAGCTTTTGAGATACCTCTTCTTCCTAATTCTCCCGAAGCTGTACCATATTGTGCAACACCTTTCATCAGTTCGATCATGGTGTAGGCATACATAGGATTCATTACTTCTTTAGGTTCTACGTTGATTTCCTTGATTACTCTACCATTGGCATCTTCAATTCTCCAGATCATTTCCGGTTTGTTGTGATTTCCGTAGTTGGCAAAAGTACTGTAAGCACCGAGCATTTCATAAATGGTAATATCTGATGAACCCAGGGCTATGGTATTGTTTCTTGGGATATCTTCCGTTACCCCCAGGTCTCTTGCTGTCTGAATTACCGCATCTACTCCGGTCATTTCAATAAGTCTTGCGGCAACCGGGTTTTGAGAGTGTGCCAGTGCATCTTTCAATGTAAGCATTCCGCCTCTACCCGGAACATGCCACCCTTTGTGATCGTAAGTTCCGTTGGAAACTGTTGAACAAGGCGTCATTCCCAGCTTCATAATGGCTGTTGCATATACGAACGGCTTGAAGGTAGATCCTACCTGTCTCTTACCCTGTTTGATGTGGTCATACTGGAAGTGCTGCCAGTCGATACCTCCTACCCAGGCTTTAATTTCACCGGTTCCCGGAACCATAGACATCAAGCCTGCCTGTGCAATTTGCTTGTGGTATCTGATAGAATCCCACGGAGACATTTCAACCTCTTCTTCTCCAGCCCAAGTAAACCTTGAGGTCTTGATCGGTTTTTTGAATTCCATCATGATGGAGTCTTCAGGCATTCCATCTGCTTTCAACAGCTTATAACGACCGGTTCTTTTCATAGCCTGAACCATAACGTCCTTGATCTGCTTGTCATTCAAATAGTAGAAAGGTCTGTTTTTTCTTCCTCTCTGTTCTGCATCAAACCTTTTCTGAAGATCTGTTAAATGTTCCTTGATCGATTCTTCAGCATACTTCTGCATTTTAGAATCAAGGGTCACATATATTTTTAAACCGTCCTTGTAAAGGTTAAGTTTTTTGCCGGTTTCTTTTTCGTTGGCTTCAAGATACTTATCAATTTCTTTTCTAAGATAGAATTTATAATAAGCCGAATATCCGTCAGTAATGCTTTTGATAGGGTGGAAATCTACTTCAATAGGAGTGTTGATCGCCTTTTGATAGGTTTCCTCATTGATGTATCCTGTTTTCTGCATCTGATCCAGTACCACATTTCTTCTCTCCTTGGCTTTTTCAGGATATCTGTATGGGTTGTTTTTTCTCGGATTCTCAAGCATGGCTACAAATGTAGCTGCTTCAGGAAGTGTCAATTCTGAAGTTTTTTTGTTAAAATAAACCCTGGAAGCCATTTCAATACCATTGGCATTGAAAAGGAAGTCGAATTTATTGAAATAAAGAGTGATGATCTCTTCTTTGGTGTATCTTTTTTCGAGACTTACCGCTACTACCCATTCTTTCAGTTTCTGGAAGGCTCTCTCAATTTTATTCTGAGAAGCTGTTCCTGTAAAAAGAAGTTTTGCCAGCTGCTGGGTAATGGTAGAACCCCCACCACGGCCACCACCATAAGCTACAGCTCTGGCGATAGAGTACAGGTCTATTCCTGAATGTTCCTTAAAACGTTCATCTTCTTTAGCCTGAAGGGCATAGATAAGATAAGGAGGAAGGTCCTTATAAACAATAGGCTGTGTTTTTTCTTTCTCAAACTTACCTAAAACAACCCCATCTGATGAAATGATCTCAGAAGCGACGAAGATATTCGGGTTTTCAAGTTCTTTTACATCCGGCATTTCCCCAAGGAACCCTTGAGAAACCGAAAAGAAAAGTCCTGAAATTCCCAGAACTACCGCAATGAGCCCGATCCAAATAAATGAAACCCATTTTTTCCAGGAGGTGTTTTTCTTTTTGGGAGGCAGTGGAAATGTTTTCCCCTTATTTCCCGTGTTTTTCTTGTTCTCTTCCATTATTTATGGTTACGCTTTCTATTTTTACTCCAACATCCTCAATTCCCGGAAGATCATCATTTCTCATGGCCTGTATCAGCCCGATTTCGTATTTTCCTTTTACCGGGAATGTGTAATTTACTTTATACTGAAACAATGTTTCCTTCGTGTCACCAAAACCTGTACCAAGCCATTCTCCGTTCGGTTTTGCCAATATATAATTCAGCGTATCGGTCTCTTTTTTCTTATTCTGGAGATTGGTGAAGTTGACAATAAACCTTATATTACTGTAAGGATAATTGTTGTTGTTTCTTACGACAAATATAATATTTTTAGGATTCTGCGGATCTGAAATCTCAAGATTAAATTTTTGTTCACTTTTCTTATTCCATTTGTTATCAACGGAATTCATAATGATCTCTTCGTTTGAGGAAGAGTTACAGCTAAAGAAAAGGATAAGGGAAAATAATCCTAAAATTTTACGCATTTTTATCTTTTTTGGGAGGAAATTTCTTTTTAAACTTCTTCTTGTTCGGGTTGTTTTGTGGCTTCTGTTCCGGATCAGAATGGGTTTCAGCTTTTACTTTTTCCACCGGAGCTTTTTGCTGCTGTGGTTTCTGCTGTCTTGGCTGATTTCCGGAATGGGAACTGGTATTCTGATTTTCTGTTTTTTCAGAACGCTCATTCCTTTCCTGTTTTTCAGGTCTGTTCCTTTTCTGCCCTTGTCCCTGCTGGTTATTGTTGCCTTTATTCTGGTTGTTGTTCCTGTTTCTGTTGTTTCTGTTTTTCTTTTCGAAACGGTCTACATTATTTTCCTGAATCAGGTCAATGCTCTGAAGAGGAGCGTCCGGCTGTTTCAGGTCTTCCAAAGGAAGTGTTTTTTCACCTCTTTTGTTTTTTGAAATCAGTTTTTTAACAAGGTCAATATCAAAGTCATACCATGCAATGGAGTTTTCCACATAGGCAAACCACATTTTCTTTTTGAAAACATCAATTTTGATACAGAATGCTTTTCCTTTTTCTGTTTCCAGAGTGGTTGAAGAAGAAGGGAAGTTGCTTAATGCATCTAAATAGCTGTCAAGCTCATAGTTCAGACAGCATTTAAGCTTACCACACTGCCCTGCCAGCTTTTGAGGGTTGATACTCAGTTGCTGGTATCTTGCTACATTGGTATTGACAGATCTGAAGTCTGTAAGCCATGTGGAACAGCAAAGTTCACGCCCGCAAGACCCGATTCCGCCTACTTTGGCAGCCTCCTGTCTGAAACCGATCTGTTTCATATCGATTTTGGTACGGAAAGCTCCTGCGTAATCTTTGATCAACTGTCTGAAATCCACCCGGGTATCAGCGGTATAATAAAATGTGATCTTCGAAGAATCACCCTGATATTCTACATCAGTGACTTTCATTTCAAGGCCCAGTCTTCCGGCGATTTTTCTCGCTTCAAGCTTTACACTGTCCTCTTTTTTTCTTACTTCCTGCCATACCTCTAGATCTTTTTGGTTGGCCTGTCTGTATATTTTGAGTGCCAATTCTTCAGAAAACTTTTTCTTTTTCATCTGAATCTTTACTAATTCTCCCGTAAGGCTTACGACGCCTACATCGTGTCCCGGACTAGATTCTACTGTAACTACACTGCCTATATGTAAAGGAATATTATTTACATTCTTATAAAACGATTTTCTGTCATTTTTAAATCTAACTTCTACAAAATCGCACCTGTTAGGCGCTGGATTGTTGATGTTAGAAAGCCAGTCAAAAACACTTAATTTATAACTATTCCCGCAGGTATTTACATTTTCACAGCCATTTGCGGTTTTTTTAGGACCACAAGAATGTGCAGAATCGCCGGATGTTTTACATCCACAACTCATATTTTCTATTATTTATAATCTTGCAAATTTATGTATTTTTATCTTTATGCAATTCTAAAATACTTAAATAACCTGAATTCGGAGTAAAACATTTCAATATTTTAATACAGAAGGGTGGTTGGCAGCTTAAAGAATGATGTGTAATGCTGTTTTCAAGACCGGTTCTTCTGGAGGTACTGCTGATTTTAATTGTTTTTTATGAAATCATTTGCTGTATTTTAACACTTTGACGGATTTTTCCAGTTTTCCTGTTGCCCTGTTCTTTTTTCAGATCTTATCGGATAAACGTTAAACGTTTGTTTAAAATTAAACACTTTAAATCGCACTGTTTTCAATATTGTTTAATGCTTTATAAATGATGGCTTTACCCTTTGTTATGTTGAGAATGTTATTTTAAACATAGTTTTCTTTTAGCATATTGTTTAAAATATTGGGAAATATTAACAGACGTATTCAAAATAATTTTATATTTGGATTATATAATAATAGTCTATGAAAAAAATATTAGTATCAACTGCTTTATTGGCGGGCGTTTTATCTTACGCAGGAGGCTTCAGAGTTTCTCTGCAGGGGGTAAAACAGTTGGCGATGGCACATACTAGTGCTCATGCCGAAGATGCGAGTGTGACATTCTTCAACCCGGCAGGTATGTCATTTATCCCTTCTAAACTGAGTGTAGTGGCAGGAGGATTTGGTGCAAGTAATAAAGTTACTTTTCAAAATTTGAATACTTTACAAAGTACAGAAACAGATAATCCTATAGGGACACCGATCTATGCAGCGATTACTTATAAACCAATAGAAAAACTTTCGGTAGGTTTCAGTTTCTCTACACCATTCGGAAGTACAATCAAATGGCCTGAAAACTGGGAAGGAAAAGAGCTGGTACAGAAAATGGAACTGAAAAGTTTCTACTTCCAGCCGATGGTCTCTGTGAAACTGGCGGATTGGGTGTCTTTCGGTGCAAGCTATATCTACGCAAGAGGAAAAGTAGACTGGGATAAAGCTGTAACGCAGTTCAACGGACAAGTAAATATCAATGATGAGAAAGCAACCGGACACGGATACGGATTTGGTTTCTATTTCAGACCTGATCCTAAATTGGATGTAAGTATTGCTTACCGTTCAGCGATTGATATGAAAGCTAAGAACGGAACAGCTACATTCAAATTTCCTACACAGACTCCTTATTCCCTGCTGAAACTGAATGCTGCAGGACAGGACGGCTTCTCTGCAACCCTGCCATTGGTAGAAGAATATACAATAGGTTTAACGTATAAAATAACTCCGAAATGGTTGGTTTCTGCAGACTTTAATTACCACGGATGGGAGCGATACAGCAAACTTACATTAGACTTTGATAATGCTCCTATCGGGAACCAGGCTGATCCGACAGTACTTGTGAATCCTAAAAACTTCAGAAACTCCAAAACATTCAGATTGGGAACCCAATATGCATTCTCTAATATCATCTATGGACGTTTAGGAGGTTATTATGACGAGTCTCCTTATTCTGATGACCACTTTATTCCGGAAACACCATCCTATGACACATTTGTAGTTACCGGCGGGCTTGGGTTTAAGCTGAAGCAGTTCGGAATTGATGTGGCAGGAGGATATGCAATGCCTAAAGCAAGAGACGTAAATAATGCTAATATCGGACTTTACGGACAGTCGAAGGCAACTGCATTCTACTTTGGTCTAGGTTTATCTTATAACCCTTTTTAATTGAAAGACTATGAAAAAAATTATAATATCGACTATTGCTGTTTCTGCACTTCTTTTTACAGTAACCAGCTGTAAAACCGATTTTGATACTGATGTGAAAGACATTCAGGTGTCAAAAGGAAGCGCCGATTTTACAAGATATGTTGCCCTGGGAAATTCCCTTACTTCCGGATATAGAGACGGAGCTCTTTATATTGACGGACAGAATGAATCTTATCCGTCAATGATCGCTCAGCAGATGAAATTAGTGGGTGGAGGAGAATTCAAACAGCCTTTAATGGCAGATAATAACGGAGGACTTATTCTGGCTACTTCGCCAACATCTACTTTGCAGATTGCCAATACAAAACTTTATATTAAAGGCTTTGTTGATGGAAGTCCTGAACTGGATAATGCCAATGGTAACGTAGCAACAACAGTTGTAAACACTGTACTTTCCGGTCCTTTTAATAATCTGGGTGTTCCGGGAGCTAAAGTAGCTCATTTATTGGCTCCGGGTTACGGAAATGTTCAGGGAGTAGCTCCGAAAACAGCGAATCCTTATTTCGTAAGATTTGCATCTGAACCCAATACTTCTGTGATTGCAGATTTTAAAAAACAGAATCCTACATTCTTCTCTTTATGGATCGGGAATAATGACGCTTTATTATATGCTTTAGCCGGTGCGGACAGTTCAGTGGAAACATTGACGCCTCCGGCACAGTTTGCACAGTATTATAATATGCTGATTGATCAGATTGCAAGTACTAATGCTAAAGGAGTAATCGCCAATATTCCAAGTGTAACTTCTGTTCCTGCTTTGACTACAATTCCTACAAATCCTCTGACAGCAGCTGTTTTAGGAAAAGGAAATGTTGCTGCTGGTGAAGCTGCAATTGATGATCTGAATAAGAACGTATATGGGCCTTTGAGCCAGATTTTAACAGCACTGGGAGCTGGTGACAGAATCAAACCGCTTTCTAAAACTGCAGCCAACCCATTGTTGATTAAAGATGAAAGCATTACCAATTTAGGGGCACAAATCACGGCGGCAGCGGCAGGTTCCGGAAATCCGACTTTAGTGGCTCTTTCTGTTTACCTTGGTGCTACTTACGGACAGGCAAGACAGGCCAAAGCAGGAGATCTTATTCCTTTGACAACAAAAGCTGCTATCGGTACCCTTGAAACACTTCCTCCAGGTATCCCGGCATCTCTTGGAGCCAGAGGAGTGGCTTACCCGTTTGCAGATAAATATGTTTTGGTTCCGTCTGAGATTACAGAAATCAATACCGCAATTGATGCTTATAACGTGACAATTAAAGCCGCAGCTACTGCAAAAGGCTATGCTTTTGTAGATGCTAATGCTAAATTAAAAGAACTTTCCAACACTTCAGGAATTGTTTGGGATGGAGTAAAATATACGGCTAAATTTGTATCAGGAGGAGCATTCTCTTTAGATGGTGTTCACTTAACAGGTAGAGGATACGGTGTTATTGCCAATGAATTTATCAAGGCGATCAATGCCGGGTATAACTCGTCTCTGCCGCAGGTAGATCCGAACAAATATTCAGGAGTTAAATTCCCGTAATAATTGATAAAATAAAAACTTAGAAACCACAGGAGTAAATCTTGTGGTTTTTTTTTAAATTTGCAAAATCTTTTAAAAAGTAAAAATGGCCGATCAGTTAAGTTATCTATTTTGTACAAGAACCAGCAGGGACTTGGCAGAGAAAATTGCCCAGAGTTATGGGAAAGAATTAGGAAAAATCAACTTTCAGGAGTTCAGCGACGGGGAATTTGAGCCTGTTTTGGACGAATCCGTAAGAGGAGGAAGAGTTTTCCTAATCGGATCTACGTTCCCTCCTGCAGACAATCTATTGGAACTTCTTCTAATGATTGATGCAGCGAAAAGAGCTTCTGCAAAGAGCATTACCGTTGTAATCCCTTACTTCGGACTTGCCAGACAGGACAGAAAAGACAAACCAAGAGCGCCGATCGGTGCTAAGTTAGTTGCGAACCTTCTTACAGCAGCAGGAGCAACAAGAGTAATGACGATGGATCTTCACGCAGATCAGATTCAGGGGTTCTTCGAAATTCCGGTAGACCATTTATATGCTTCTACGATCTTCGTTGATTATATCAAATCTTTAAATCTTGACAACCTTACGATTGCTTCTCCGGATATGGGAGGTGCAAAAAGAGCAAAAAACTATGCAGGTCACCTTGGTGCAGAAGTAGTAATTGCTTATAAGGAAAGAAAAAAGGCAAATGTTGTAGAAGAAATGTTCCTTATCGGAGATGTAACCGGTAAAAACGTAATCCTTATTGATGATATGATCGATACTGCGGGAACTCTTTGTAAAGCGGCAGATATCCTTATCGAAAAAGGAGCAAAAACAGTAAGAGCAATGGCAACTCACGGAGTGCTTTCAGGAAAGGCTTACGAGAATATTGAGAATTCAAAAATTCTGGAAGTTATTGTAACTGACTCAATTCCTGTTAAAAATAATTTGTCATCTAAAATAAAAGTGCTATCTTGCGCCCCATTATTTGCGGACGTTATGACGATGGTTCATGAGCACAAATCAATCAGTAGCAAGTTTGTTATTTAATTGATTTTTAATAGTTTGCAAATTAAATTAAGAACAATTTTTTAAATTTTTATAAAATGAAATCTATTACAATTCAAGGTACAAAAAGAGAAAGCGTGGGCAAAAAGTCTACAAAAGCTTTACGTGATGCTGAATTAGTTCCTTGTGTTGTTTATGGAGGTGAAGCACCTTTAAACTTCTCTGCTGAAGAGAGAGCTTTCAAAGGACTAGTTTACACTCCTGAAGCACACACGGTATCTATTGAGGTTGACGGAAAAACAATTCCAGCTGTTCTTCAGGATATTCAGTTCCACCCAATTACAGACAAAATTCTTCACGTTGACTTCTACCAGTTATCTGACGATAAGCCAGTGATCATGGAGGTTCCGGTAAGAATTACAGGACGTTCAAAAGGTGTTGTAGCTGGTGGTGTTTTACGTCAGTCTTTCAGAAAATTGAAAGTAAAAGCTATTCCTGCTAACTTACCGGATGAGATCGTTGTTGATGTTACTCCATTAAGAATCGGTAACAAACTTTATGTAGGAGGAATCAAAACAGAAGGATATTCTTTCATGCACCCTGACAATGCAGTAGTAGTTGCTGTTAAGATGTCTAGAAATGCAATGAAAGGTGGTGCTGCAGCAATGGATGATGAGGATGAAGAAGAAGCAGAAGAAGTTGCAACTCAATCTCCTGATGTTCCAACAACAGAAGAAAAATCTGCAGAATAAGAATTGCTTATTGCAACAATACAAGACCTGTCAAGTAATTGGCGGGTCTTTTTTATTGCATTTTATTCAGTCTCTCATCAGCTTTTTCATCATCCGTCATTGAATATTTCTATCGTCTGGCATAGATCCGTACTTCCTGCGGTGCTTCCTTTCGAAAAAAAAGCCGTAAATTTGAAGAGTTCTAAATAAGGACATCTAAATTTAAAAAATAAATAAATGTTTGACATTCAGGAAATAAGAAGCCAGTTTTCTATATTGGACAGAGAAGTGAATGGTAAACCCTTGGTTTATCTGGACAATGCCGCCACATCGCAAAAGCCAAATTCGGTTTTGGAAGTCTGTCACGCATATTATACAGAGCTTAACGCCAATGTTCACAGAGGAATTCATACCTTAAGCCAGTTGGCCACTGAAGAGATGGAACTTTCGAGAAGAAAGATTCAGAAATTCATCAATGCAGAACACGATTTTGAAGTTATTTTTACCAAAGGAACCACAGAAGGGATAAACCTTATTGCTTATATTTTAACACAAAAGCTGCAGAAAGATGATGAGATTATTATTTCATATCTTGAGCACCATTCCAATATCGTTCCATGGCAGATGCTGTGTGAAAGAACCGGAGCCAGGCTCCGTGTGATCCCTATTGATGAAAACGGGGTGCTTCAGCTGGATTATCTTGATCAGTATTTAAGTGAAAAAACAAAAGTGGTTTCTGTGAACCAGGTTTCCAATGCATTGGGAATTGTAAATCCTATTGAGGAAATCATTGCCAAAACCAGAAAGAATTCTGATGCTTATATTGTGATTGACGGGGCGCAGTCTGCTCCTCATTTCGATATTGATGTTCAGAAAATGGACTGCGATTTCTTTGTATTCTCAGGCCATAAAATGTATGCTCCGATGGGAACGGGGATCTTATACGGAAAATGTGAAATACTGGAAGCTTTGCCGCCGTTTCACGGAGGAGGGGAGATGATTGCTACAT
This sequence comes from Chryseobacterium arthrosphaerae, assembly GCF_001684965.1. Taxonomy (NCBI): domain Bacteria; kingdom Pseudomonadati; phylum Bacteroidota; class Flavobacteriia; order Flavobacteriales; family Weeksellaceae; genus Chryseobacterium; species Chryseobacterium arthrosphaerae. Next base: position 376,301 of record NZ_MAYG01000012.1, read on the forward strand.
GTTCTTTTGAAGGGACTACCTATGCAGGCCTTCCGTTTAAATATGAAGCGGGAACGCCTAATGTAGGAGGAAATATCGCCTTAGGTGCTGCTGTTGATTTTATGAACAGGGTAGGGCATGAAAATATTCAGAACCATGAAAATGCTTTATTGGAATACGCTCAAAGACAGCTTTTAGAAATTGAAGGTCTGAAAGTATATGGTGAAAAAGCAAAAAGAACAGGAGTTGTTTCATTTAACCTGGAAGGAGTAGGAATTGCTTCAGACGTTGGAATGATCCTGGATAAAATGGGAATTGCTGTAAGAACAGGACATCACTGTACGCAGCCGATCATGAGTTTCTTTAATATTGCAGGTACAGTAAGGGCAAGCTTTGCTGTTTACAATACTTTTGAAGAAATTGACCGTTTGGTAGAAGGAGTGAAAAAAGCACAGAGAATGCTGGGTTAATCGGGAATGATTTATTTAAATATAAATTAAAAGCAGCTTATCAGGCTGCTTTTTTTATTAATCGGGTTCACAGGTACAGCGTCCGTTCCTGATCACCTGATGATATCCGTCTGCACATGCAAGGCAGATTTCTCCTCCTGCCATAATTTTTTTCATTTTGTCTTTGGTCATCTTTTTCATATTAAAATAGTTTTAAAGTGTTTGTAAATCAAATATACGATAATATTGAAAAAGAATTCATTCTCAGATAGATATAGAAAAAGTCCTGTCAGTCAATGACAGGACTTTGTATGTTGTAAAACCTTAATGGAGTATTAAAGATTCGGCTTCCAGTCAACCACTGCTCTGATGAATGCTTCAGCATTCTCTACAGGAACGTTAGGAAGAATCCCGTGTCCGAGGTTGGCAATATATCTGTCTTTTCCGAAACGGTTGATCATTTCATTCACCATTTTCTTAATCGTCTCCGGTGTGGAGTGAAGCCTTGCGGGATCAAAGTTTCCCTGCAGGGTCATGGTATGGTTCGTCAGCGTTCTTGCGAATTCCGGCTTGATCGTCCAGTCAACACCAAGAGCAGATGCTTTAGACATGGTCATATCTTCCAATGCAAACCAGCATCCTTTTCCGAATACCACTACATGGGTAAGCGGGCTCAATGCTTCAACGATCTGGTTGATATACTGCCATGAGAACTCCTGGTAATCTGTAGGAGAAAGCATTCCTCCCCACGAATCAAAGATCTGTACCGCAGAAACTCCTTTTTCAACCTTTCTCTTTAAATAGGCAATGGTAGTATCTGTAATCTTCTGAAGCAACAGATGAGCGGCCTCAGGCTGCTGGAAACAGAAAGACTTGGCAATATCAAATGCTTTGCTTCCTTTTCCTTCCACACAGTAACAAAGAATAGTCCATGGAGAACCGGCAAAACCGATCAGCGGAATATCATTGTCAAGCTTCTGAAGAGTCAGCTCAATAGCATCAAAAACATAACCTAAAGTATCATTCACATCCGGAGTTTCAATATTCTGAACCTGTTCCATTGTTCTGATCGGGGTATCCAACCACGGGCCAACAGATTCTTTCATTTTGAAATCAATTCCCATAGCCTGCGGAACTACCAGGATATCCGAAAAAAGAATCGCTGCATCCAACGGAAATCTGCGGATAGGCTGCATTGTAATTTCAGCAGCCAGTTCAGGAGTCTGACATCTTGTAAAGAAGTCATATTGGTCTCTCAGGGCAATGAATTCCGGCAGATATCTTCCAGCCTGCCTCATCATCCAGACAGGAGGTCTTTCAACGGTTTCTCCGCGAAGTGCTTTTAAATATAGGTCGTTTTTAATCATAATCTATTTAAACTCATATAATACCGTTCAGGTACGGCAATATTCTAAATTCTATTTCCAAACTCCTTTCTGATCAGCTCAAAGATGGAGGTTAGTGTATTTTCTTCGGAAGTGAAAATTTTTTCCTGAGTATAATTTCTCAGCTCACCTGAAGTCGTTTCCCCGATTGAAAAAAGTTTCATACCATTAAGGGAATTTCGCCTTGCAAAACTACGAACTCCGCTCGGACTAAAAAATACTGCAGCATGATATTTTTCAGGAATTAATGGATTGATTTCCTCCGTATTATATATTGTGATTTTTTTATAGCTGATGTTTTGCAAAGGGAGATCTTTATCCAGAACATTAATTGCAAGATTTCCGCAAAAGTGAAGAAACTGTTCGTGCTGGCAGTTCCCGATAATAAACCTGGAAAGGGTTTCAGCGTTTTTTAAAACCTTAAAAGTTCCGAAACCGTGTTTTCTCAGTGCCCTTTTGGTCTTTTCCCCAACGCAGTAAATTTTATTGTAATTCTTGGCCGTAAAATCTTCATTGGGCTTAAATCTGTTTTTGAAAAATGAAGTCACCCCATTGACGCTGGTAAAAATCAAAGAATAATTTTTCAGTTCAAACGGACTGATCATAATCGGTTTCGTCTTGATTACCTCAATACAGTCAACCCCAATATCCTCTCCTAATTCTTTGGATATTATATTGTGGTCTATATTTTTGGTAAATAAGATTTTCATGTCTGTAGATTAGCAAATGAAAAAAGAAGGTTAAAAAGAATTTGATCTGAAATTGATTGGTAATCTCTTAGATCTGGCTTTTGATTTCTGCCATCAATTCTTTTCCACCGTTTTCAAGAACAACTTTAGCAAACTTTTCTCCAAAATTTTCTGTTGAATTATACACGAAGTTTTCATCAACAGCAATACAGTTTTTGCCATCTAAAGAGCAAAGGGCTGCTTTGAAGCGGATCTGATCACCGATGATTTCTGCAAAAGCACCAATTGGCGCAGTACAGCCTCCTTCTAAAGTGCTTAAAAAGTTTCTTTCGATCTCTACGCAGATCTGGGTAGGCTGGTGATTGATCCTGCTTACAATTTCGTTGATCTCAGGCTTGTCAGTATGTCCGGCCACAGAAATAACCCCTTGGGATGGCGCCGAAATCATCAATGGAAGCATCTCGTAATCGATTTCCATTTTCATTCTTTTGATTCCTGCAAGAGACAGGATCGTGGCATCAAAATCTCCGTCTTCCAGCTTCTGAAGCCTGGTTTGTATGTTTCCACGGATGTCTGAAAAATCGGTGGTAGGATAATTTCTCAGCCAGAATGCTCTTCTTCTCAGGCTGCTTGTCGCCAGCTTAAGTTCGTGGAATTCTTTATTTCTTGCAGATTCCTTTCTGATCAGGATGTCCTGTGGATAATCTCTTTCAAGATATGCGATCATCTCAATATTCTGAGGTAATTGAGTAGGCACATCTTTTAAAGAATGTACGGCAATGTCAATCTCATCATTCAGCAGGGCAATATCGAGGTCTCTTGTAAAGACTCCGGTGATTCCCAGGGAATATAAGGGTTGATTAAGGTTCTTATCGCCTGAAGAAACGATAGGAACAATTTCCGTTAAATAATTATTGTTCTGAAGGTGCCTCGCAACCTCTCTAGCCTGCCAAAGAGCAAGTGCGGAATTTCTTGTTCCGATTCTAATGCTTTTCATTGAATTCGTTGTTTGGTTGTTCAACTAATATTTCGTGCATTAATTTACTAATTTCTTCGGCTTTTAAAGGATTATCGATGATATATTTTGCAAAACGGTTGGTGATTTTCTGGATCATTTTATCAGAAAGTTCCATATCCGTGATGTTTATGTATTTATTCTTTTTATAAAAATTGTGCATTTCGTTGCGTTCCATATTCTTTAAAACCGCTTTGAAATGATGGATATTGGGTGCCAGCTTTCTTTTTTTCTCCCACTCAATAAAGTCTTTCATGAGTTCCTTGATGATCTTTTCAGCTTTCGGGATCTCTTTTTCCCTTTGCTGGATGGTTTCCTGGATCTGTTTTGAAAGCTCATCAACGTCAATCAGTGTTACGTTTTCATTTTCGGTAACGTTCTTTTCAACGTTGTGCGGAATAGAAAGATCGATCACCAGTGTTTCTTTTCCGTTCGGGAAATGAGACTGATTGATGATAGGATGTTTGGCTCCCGTTGCTACAATAAGAATATCTGTATTTTTTAATTCCTTGTCAAAATCAGAATAATCAACGTGAGGAATATTATATTTCTGGGAAATTTTTTCAGCTTTCTCCTGGGTTCTGTTGGCAATTTTTATTTTGGGCTGATAAACATGCTTTACAAGATTCTCAACCGTATTCTGCCCGATTTCACCCACCCCTAATAGAAGAATATTCTTTTCGGTAATTTTTTTCTGGCTGTTTAAGATATAATGAACGGCTGCATAAGAAACAGAAGCTGCTCCGTTGGAAATTCCCGTTTCATTTTTTATGCGTTTCGAAATCTGGATGGCTGCATTGATGGCCCTTTCCAGATAAGGATTGGAGTTTTGTCGTTCTTTTTTAAAACGGCTGTATGCTTTTTTGATCTGCCCGATGATTTCAAAATCCCCGATAATCTGACTTTCAAGCCCGGCAGCCACTCTGAAAAGATGGATCAATGCTTCTTCTTTGGTAAGAATATTGGCAAACTGGAGAAAATCTGTAATGTTGACTCCGATGGTTTTGCAGTATTCTTCAGCTACTAATAGATAATTGGGTGAAGTGGTGTAGATCTCGGTCCTGTTACATGTGGAGACCACAAATGCATCCCCAAGATCCTCCTGATGGACCCGGGAAACAAAGTTTTTGATGTTTTCATCAAAGAATGCAAATTTTCCTCTCGTTTCTACATCAGCCTTCTCGTAGCTTATTGAAAGCACGGCAAAATTGGATGTTTGATGGATGTTGGAATACTGTAACATAAGCAGTGGCAAATTTACGTTTTTTTTAATTAATTACCCTCTGATAGTGTATATGATAATTATCGTAAAAAACTATAGCCTGATAGGGGAAGTATAGAGGTGAACTGTCCTGTGGGTAAAGGTTTGCCGCTGTTTTCTTTTTTAAATTTTTTAAAACGGATGTTAAAATGATTCGTGATTTGGGTTGTGACAGTATTTTGTTTTGTCTTTTCGTGCCCTCCCCACAGGTCTTATTCCCTATTTTAACACGCCATGAATTTTAGTTGAAATCAAACTCTGTAAATGTCTAAACAGAAAGTTAATAAAGAATTATAAATTTTAATAAAATTTTAACCAAATAATGTTGGTGGGAAATTTCTTTAGTAGTGTTAAATTTATATCTTTGTAAACTTAAAATCAGAAGAAAAATATGAGTTTATTTGATATGTTTACGCAAGAAATTGCGATAGACCTTGGAACTGCTAATACCCTAATCATCCATAATAATAAAATTGTTATAGATCAACCTTCAATTGTTGCAATTGAACGTTCGTCGGGTAAACCGATTGCTGTCGGTGAGCAGGCTAAGCATATGCAAGGTAAAACTCACGAGGATATCAAAACGATCCGTCCTCTGAAAGATGGGGTTATCGCTGATTTCCACGCTTCTGAACATATGATCAAGGAATTTATCAAGAAAATTCCTGGTATTAAAGGTAAATTCATACAACCTGCATTACGAATCGTAATCTGTATTCCTTCTGGTATTACTGAAGTTGAAAAAAGAGCGGTAAGAGACTCTGCTCAGAAAGTCAATGCAAAAGAAGTAAGATTGATCTACGAACCAATGGCTGCTGCTATAGGGGTGGGGATCGACGTACAAAAACCTGAAGGGAACATGATCATCGATATAGGTGGTGGTACTACGGAAATAGCTGTAGTGGCCTTAGGAGGTATCGTATGTGATAAATCTGTAAAGATTGCCGGAGACGTATTTACCAATGATATTGCTTATTACTTAAGAACACACCATAACCTTTATATCGGAGAAAGAACTGCTGAGAGAATCAAAATTGAAGTAGGTTCTGCAGTTGAAGATCTTGATGTAGACATCGAAGACATCCCGGTACAGGGTAGAGATCTTATCACTGGGAAGCCTAAAGAAATTATGGTGGGATATAAAGAGATTGCCCGTGCCCTGGACAAATCAATCATCAGAATTGAAGATGCGGTAATGGAAACCCTTTCTCTTACTCCACCGGAACTTGCAGCGGATATTTACAAAACAGGTATTTATCTTGCCGGAGGTGGTGCTTTATTAAGAGGTCTTGCAGACAGAATCCACAAAAAAACAGGTCTTCCTGTATTTGTAGCGGAAGATCCGTTGAGAGCTGTTGTTCGCGGAACAGGGATTGCACTTAAGAATATGGATAAATTCAATTTCTTAATTAAATAATTTTAACCTTTTACGACGATATATCTGAATGGGATTTTTGCTGAGATTATTTTCGAAGAATACTCTTTTCGTCTTCTTTATATTCCTGCAAATTGTTGCTCTGGTTCTCATATTCTCCAGAAATGCCATGCAGAGATCCTGGATAGCGGGCCAGACGGCTGCCGTAAATTCCTGGGTTTCCGGATATATTGATGAAGGAGTTTCTTACCTGAAGCTCAAGCAGATCAATGAAGATCTTGTAGTGCAGAATAAAGCCCTTATGGCGGAACTCTATGGAAAAGACGGGGCAAAAGTTCCGGTGTTCAAAAGAGTTCATGATACTATTGGTGGCGGTCAGATCTATACTTTTGTAGACGGAGAAATTGTTTTTAACAGCATCAACAGAAGAAATAATTATTTTACGATCAACCGTGGCCGCAGAGACGGGGTTTTTCCTCAAATGGGTGTGATGGCGCCTAAAGGAATCGCAGGAATCGTAATCAATTCTACAGATAGCTATGCATTGGTTCAGTCGGTGCTGAGTGTAAGCAAGATCAGAATTAATGCCGCACTTAAAAATTCAGGATATTTTGGAACTTTAACATGGAACGGAGATAACTCCAGGGTGATGCACCTTGCAGATATCCCGAAATATGTAGCATTAAAGATCGGAGATACCGTAGTTACAGACGGAAAATCAGCTATTTTCCCGAAAGGTGTTACAATCGGGACCATTGCCGGATATTCCGTAGACAATAAAACCGGATTCTGGGACATCTCGGTTGAGCTGAGCGAAAAAATGGGATCGTTGAATAAAGTATACGTAGTAAAGAATCTTAAAAAGGCAGAAGTGCAGAAGATTCAGGATACTATGCAGGCTGTAATAAAAAAAGAAAATGATTAGCAGGACTTTATTTACCGACATATTGATTATGATCTTCCTTGTCGCATTACAAATTGTTGTACTGGACAGGATTACTGTTTTCGGGAAATATACACCGGTATTATATCCTGTATTCGTCATGTTCTATCCCTTTTTCAGAAATAAATTTCAATTCCTGGCCCTAAGTTTCCTGATAGGTCTTTCTATTGACGGATTCCATTATTCATGGGGTATCAATGCATTTGCAACTACTTTGATTGCTTATTTCAGAACATTGATTTTCAGGACTTCTACAGATACGTCTACAGACTTTTTTTCATTTCAGTCCCTTCAATGGGCGCAGTTTTTGCTGTTTTTATTTTCAAGTATTTTTCTGCATCAGCTTCTGGTACAATATATTGAGTTCTTTAAGCTCAGCAGATTTTTTGAAATATTATTTAATGTGTTGGTGACCAGTGTAATTTCATTTATATTTATAGTTATTTACGCATTAATATTTAAAATCAAACAAAAAGTTTGAACACACGTTATTTTAAAATTTTTTCCATCCTCGTTGCTATCGCCCTTATTTTTGTGGCGAGGCTTGCGTATTTGCAATTGTTTACAGACCGTTACGCATTGAATGCGGCGAATACTTCCATTAAAACCGAATATATCATCCCGCAGCGTGGCGTTATTTTCGACAGGAACGGGAAGATCATGGTGGGAAACCAGCCGGCCTATGAAGTTTCTTTTACACAGGCTTTGATGAAACCTGATTTTGATACCCTTGGATTCTGCAGCCTGATGAAGATTTCTAAAAATGATTTCATCAACAGGATCAATGTTATCAAAAAAGAGAAATATTACTCCAAGCTGACTCCGATGACCTTCCTGAAAGACCTCAGCAGGGAAGATATAGCAAGGGTCCAGGAAATCATTTTCAAATATCCTGCTTTTAATATTGTACAGCGTCCACAGCGTCAGTATGAAGTGTCCACTTCCGGTAACCTCTTAGGATATACCAGTGAGGTGAATGATCCTGAAATTAAAAAAGATTCTACTTATTACCTTCCCGGCGACTTTATCGGGAAAAAAGGGGTTGAAAAGTCTTATGAGAAGGAGCTTCGTGGGGTAAAAGGAGTGAAATATATTCAAAAAGATATCAGACTCCGTAATATTGGTTCCTATAAAAACGGTACTCTTGACAAAGATGTCATTACCGGAAAAGATGTCACTCTTACCATTGATTACGATCTTCAGAGAATGGCTGAAGAGATGCTGGTGAATAAGCATGGTGCCATTGTTGCCATCGACCCGAATAACGGTGAGATTTTAACACTGGCTACTGGTCCTGATGTGGATCCGAACCTGTTTACCGGACCTTACAAATCCAAGAATATTTATGCTTTAAATAAAGATACGGTTTACGAGAACAAACCTATGTTTGACAGGTCGGTTCAGGCTGCGTATCCTCCAGGATCTACATTTAAACTGCTGACGGCCCTTGCGGGAATGCAGATGGGAGTAATGGATGAAAAAACGATTTTCCCATGTGGAGGCGGATTCTATTATAGAGGTTTAAGAATTAAAGGACATGGCGGAGCTGATCCTCTGATCCCTTCAATCCAGGTTTCCAGTAACTGTTACTTTTCGCATGCTTACCTGGCGATCATGAATAAATATCCCGGTAACCCTTCAAAAGGGGTTGATGAATGGAAAAAAATCATGAACAGTTTCGGGGTCGGAGAATTCTTAAATAATGACCTGGCATCAGGAGCAAAAGGAAGAATTCCGAGTGGAGAGTTCTACGAGAAAAGAATGAAATCTATTCTTAAGGCAAGCGGATCAACAAAAGATTATAAAAACTGGGATCCTTTGGCTACAGGAGCTGTTTTCAACGGAATGGGGCAGGGAGATGTAATGCTTACTCCTTTACAGATGGCCAATTTCGTAGCGGCAATTGCCAACAAAGGCTGGTATTATACACCTCATATCGTTAAGGCGATTGATGGGAAAGCCAATCCGGACCCAAGATTTAAAGTAAAACATAAAACCCTTGTAGATGCCAAACATTTTGAGCCGGTATTGAAAGGAATGGAAGCCGTGGTTTTAAGAGGAACGGCGAGAAGCTTAAAATCGAATGATTTCACTCAGCTGGCAAAAACAGGTACTGCGCAGGTTCCACAGGGAAAGGATAACTCAATTTTTGTATTGATCGCTCCTGCAGACAAACCTAAAATTGTTGTTGCTGCAGTAATGGAACATGCAGGATTTGGTGCTACATGGGCAGGGCCGGCATGTACGGTAATTGCTGAAAAATTTATCACCGGAGACCTTAAGAGAGAAAATCTTTACAAGAAAATGACCTCAGCGAGTTTTATGCCTGAGTATAAAAGGCAATGGGTGGCGGATCTGAAACGTAAAGGTCTTTATGTTGATCCTAAAATGGATTCAATTAAACGTAAAAGAATGCAGGACAGCCTTGAGTTTGTAAAACAGCAGAAGGCCAAACTGAAAAAAAGAATAGAAGAAGAAACAAAAAATAATAGCACTGCTAAAAAACCGGCAAAAGAATGAAATGGACTGAAGGAATAGATAAATTGGGCCTTGGGCTGTATTTCCTGCTTTGCATTTTTGCCATTGCAAATATTTACAGTGTTGACCAGAAATTAGGAGAAAAGCAATTGATTTTCTTTTGTATTTCACTATTTGTGGGGCTGATCATATTTGTTGGAAGAAGTAAGTTCTTTGAGAATATGGCTGGCATTATTTATATAGGCGGAGTTCTTTTGCTGATAGGACTATTTCCGTTTGGTAAAGAGATTCTGGGTCAGAAGAACTGGTATAAGTTCGGAAGCTTTACCATGCAGCCCGTTGAATTTGCCAAGATAGGAACCGCATTGATGCTTGCAAATTATGTATCAAGCCCGGATTTTAATCTTAAAAACAGAAAATCCCTGCTTACAGCACTTGCTATTATCGGAATTCCGGCTGCAGTTGTTCTTATGATTCCGGATGTAGGATCTATGCTGGTATTTATTGCATTCTTTATTGCCCTGTACAGGGAAGGCTTAAGCGGCCTTCTGTTTGGAATAGGATTTATTTTTGCGGCTGTTTTCCTTATTGCATTGGCTATACCACCTGTATATGTTGCGGTGGCGGTTTTATTGATTGCCGGTGTTCTGATTGCTATGAATTATCACAGAATGTCCTGGGATATCATTACCATTTCCGGAATTGCCGGATCAGTTCTCTTATTGTGCGGGCTGGCATTTGGTTCACCTTACATTCTGGAAAAACTTCCCAAGCACCAGAGAGAAAGAATCGAGGTTCTTTACAAAGGAGAGAAAGCGTTCAGGGATACATCGGGTTATAACTTATTATATTCTAAAACAGCGATTGGTTCCGGCGGTCTTACGGGTAAGGGTTATCGTGAAGGATCGGTTACCCAGGGGAAATTCGTTCCGGAGCAGGAAACCGATTATATTTTCTGTACAGTAGGTGAAGAATGGGGATTTGTAGGCAGTGCAGCGCTTATTCTTTGTTACATGGTGTATATAGGAAGAATCTACTATCTGGCTGAGGGGCAGAAATCTACTTTTAACCGTGTATTCGGATATTGCTTTGCATCGATTCTGCTGATGCACTTTTCGATCAATTTAGGGATGGTTATGGGGCTTTTCCCTACGGTAGGGATTCCTTTGCCGTATTTCAGTTACGGAGGTAGTTCCTTATTAGCTTTCTCTATGATGACCTTTATTTTCTTTAAGCTTAATTATTCGGATAAGAATAGTCTGGTGTAATCAATTTCTTTGGTAAAAGCTAAAGGATATTAACCTGCCCAAAACTGCGTAATTGTCGGAAGAAATTATTGCGTTGATAAATCCATATATTGTATGAAGGAGATTTATATTTTAGACGAAAATTTTGAAAACACAGACTTTTCACAAAAGGTTTTAGAAAAGGGAGAATACGAAAACTGTACATTCAGAAACTGTAATTTTGAATACTCAGACCTGTCAGGGATCAGTTTTTCAGACTGCGATTTTATCGGCAGCAATCTCAGCATGGCGAAACTTGCTTCAACGGCTTTCCGCAATGCTTTTTTCAAAGAATGTAAAATGCTTGGCCTGCAGTTTAATGATTGTAATGGTTTTGGTTTGTCCTTTAAATTTGATGGGTGCTCCCTTCATAATTCCGTTTTCTATCAAACCTCAATAAAGAGAACTGTGTTCATCAATTCCAAGCTGATTGAAGTGGATTTTACAGAATGTGACCTGTCTCATGCAGTGATTAGTAACTGTGATCTTTCCGGAGCCACTTTTGATCATTCTAATCTTGAAAAGGCAGATTTGAGGACTTCCGTCAACTATTCGATAGATCCTGCTTTAAACAGGCTTAAAAAGGCTAAATTTTCGCTTTCTGAAGTCTACGGACTGTTGTATAAGTTCGATATTGAAATTGATAAGAACAGCTGATACCTCAGACGACAAAGTTATTGCGTATAAAATATCAATATTAAATCAATAGAAGCGGGTTTTAACCCGCTTTTCCTTTAAATATATATTCCATTGGCTTCAGCCTGAATTTATCGTAAAATACCACATATAAAAAAACCATCAGAATTCTGATGGCTTCATTATTTAAATCAATTATTTATAAAATTAAAAATTTGCGGGTGTAGCTGGAGTTACAGCGGCTAAGTTATTGTAAGCTTCTCCTTCTTCGTTGATCACTCTTTTGGCAAATCTGAACTTAGGTCCCCAGTAAGAGTCGTTCAGTGAAGAGATCATTACTCCTTTTGATGTTGCTGCGTGGATAAATTTAATCTCTCCCTCTTCAGTAACACTTTCTACAATACCTACGTGAGAAATTCTTCTTCCATGAGAAAAGAAGATTAAGTCTCCTTTCTGTAAGTCTCCTTTTTCCACTCTTTCTCCTTCCTGAGCCTGTGAAGCCGCTACTCTTGGTAAGCTAAGGCCTGCTGCTGCTCCGAATACAGAAAGAACAAAAGCTGAACAATCAATACCTCTTCTTGTAGTTCCTCCGTATCTGTAAGGAGTTCCAAGGTATGTTTCAGCTTCAGTAAGGATACCGTCAATGGTTTTATTGTATTTGACTGCCTTGGCAATCTCAGAATTCTTAATTGCTTTTTTAGCATTTGCGATAGATGCCGCCTTTTCAGCAAGGAAAGAGTCTATTAATTTCTGCTTATCCTGCTCCATTTTTTTGCTGTCTATAGAAGCTAGTTTGGCATCCGTTTTGTATTCTTTAGTGTAAGTTGCTGGTTTTGAAACTACATAATTAGTAGCACACGATTGCAATGAAACTGTAGAGACTAAAGCAACTAAATAAAACAAAACTCTTTTCTTCATATATATTTGATTAACCGTGTTAAAAATGGAATATTTATTTTCAAAAGCATTACAAAAGTAGAGATTCCGAGCAAAAGACCCCTGTTATGATAATTATCAGGATCTTATTTTAACACTATTTAACATATTATTTACATATGTTAAAGAAAAATAAACCGCAACCCCCTATTTTTGGTGAGTGTGCGGTTTTTTTTATTAAGATTCTTTAACAAACGCTGTCGATATTCTTCTATATATCGGGTTTAGAAATGGAAAGCTTTAATTTTCAGCGGTGTTAAAAAAACAAAATAAATTCTACGAAAACCGTGAATTGATGGTGCTTTCAGGACTGTTGTGCTAATTGCTTTAAGTTATGTATTGCTGGTCTGTATAATATTTGGATTTGGAAAAACAGACGATTAGGAAATATTGGGTTTTAAGAAATAGGATTTGCCATAATGGAGATAGGGTATAATAAAAAATCCCTCAGAAAAACTGAAGGATTTAAACTAATATGGAACTTTACAGGTGTTATTTTGTGAACAACATTTCTCTGTATTTTGTCATTGGCCAAAGCTCATCGTCCACCATCATTTCAAGATCATCAGAAGCTTCTCTGATAGGATCAAATAAAGGTTTTACTTTGTTGCAGTATGCTTCTGCCTGCTTTTGGCTGTCTGTTATGCTTTTTGCCGCTTCTCTGGCTTTGATAAGATCTTCAACACCAAGCTTGATTTTAGAAACATTTTCTGAAATGCTCGTAATTAAGCTCATTTGTTCTTTTGCTAAAGATTTGAATTCCTTGTCACCAAAGATTTCTTTAAGACCTTTAACGTTTTCAATGAGCCTGTTCTGATAATTCAGGGCAGATGGGATGATGTGATTTCTTGCAATATCACTCAAAACTCTGGCTTCAATATCAATAACAGTAGAATATTTTTCTAATTTGATTTCGTTTCTGGCTTCAACTTCCCTGTGGTTAAATATTCCCATCTCTTCATACAGATCCAGGAATTTTTTATCCATTTCCTGCTTTAATGCTTCAGGAGTAGTTTTAAGATTATTCAGGCCTCTTTTCTTAGCTTCTTTCGCCCAGTCATCAGAATATCCGTCACCTTCAAACATGATGTTTTTACACTGTTTGATGTATTCTCTCAATACATTAAATATCGCTTCATCCTTCTTAAGACCGGTTTCAATTAAAGCGTCAACCTCTTTTTTGAAATCATTAAGCTGTTTTGCTGCAATAGTGTTCATTACTGTCATAGACTCTGCACAGTTGGCAGAAGATCCTACAGCTCTGATCTCGAATTTATTTCCTGTAAATGCAAATGGAGAAGTTCTGTTTCTGTCTGTATTATCTAATAAGATCTCAGGAATTTTTCCAACAACATTTAATTTCAGTTCTGTTTTTTCTTCAGGAGATAATTTTCCGTTGGTTACCTTCTCAAGTTCTTCCAATACGCTGAACAGCTGGCTTCCGATGAACACAGAAATAATTGCAGGTGGGGCTTCATTGGCACCCAATCTGTGATCGTTGCTTGCAGATGCGATGCTTGCTCTTAAAAGATCAGCATATTCATGTACCGCTTTAATTGTATTAACAAAGAATGTTAAGAACTGTAAGTTTTTCTTAGGGTTTTTCCCCGGGCTTAATAAGTTCTCGCCCGTATCAGTAGCTAAAGACCAGTTGTTGTGCTTTCCGCTTCCGTTTACACCGGCGAATGGTTTTTCGTGGAATAAGATATGGAAGTGGTGTTTGTGAGCAACTCTGGCCATGATGTCCATCAACAAAGAGTTGTGGTCTACGGCAACGTTTACTTCTTCAAACATCGGAGCAAGCTCAAACTGATTAGGAGCAACCTCATTATGTCTTGTTGTTGCAGGAATACCTAATTTCATACATTCGATTTCCAGCTCCTTCATGAAGTTCATTACCCTTGTAGGGATAGAACCGAAATAATGGTCATCCAATTGCTGCCCTTTTGCCGGAGAATGTCCTAATAAGGTTTTACCTGTAAGTACAAGGTCCGGACGGGATTGGTATAGTGCTGAATCTACAAGGAAATATTCCTGTTCCCACCCTAGAGTAGGAGTTACTTTCGTTACGTTTTTATCAAAATACTGCATTACATTGGTTGCAGCTTCATCCACAGCGTTCAGTGCTCTTAACAGAGGAGCCTTGTAATCTAATGTTTCCCCTGTATAAGAAATGAAGATCGACGGAATACACAATGTAGTTCCCATGATAAATGCCGGAGAAGTAGGATCCCAGGCTGTATATCCTCTCGCTTCAAAAGTATTTCTGATTCCTCCGTTCGGGAAAGAAGATGCATCCGGTTCCTGCTGAATCAGCATGTTTCCACTGAATCTTTCAATCGCTCTACCTCCTTCAATAGGGGTAAAGAATGAATCGTGCTTTTCTGCAGTAGTTCCTGTCAAAGGCTGAAACCAGTGAGTATAGTGAGTTACTCCCTTGCTCATTGCCCAATCCTTCATTGCTACCGCTACCTGATCTGCGATATGTCTCTGGATTTTTGTTCCTTTTTTAATAGCATCCATAATAGAGCCGAATGCTTCCTTCGTTAAATATTCTCTCATTGTTTCTTCTGAGAAAACATTTTTGCAGAACAGTTCAGATAATTTTGCAGGGATCTCAACAGAGTTGTCTTTTCTGAAATCCTTAAATGGTAGGGTTTCTAATGCTTTGAATCTTAAGGTTGACATATTTGGGTGATTTTTTACAGGGCAAATTTACAAAAAAAATGAATTGAAAATATGTTACCCCTAATTTTTTTAGGGGTGATTTGAATTTTAACTAAAATTTAAACAATGGTTTTATTTTTAAGAGGGGGCTCTAGTGATGCTGAATCAGAATTTATGATTCCTCATCTTCTTGAACCGGGTTTGTATGAATGTTATTTCTAAAAATAATCATATTAATGATCACTGTAATGGCTAAACTCATCACCGTAAATGTATTGGAGCCGTATCCTTCATTACAAAACAGCATGAAAACAGGATACGTTAAAGCTAATGATAATATATAACTTATGTAGAGCTTTCGGAAATATAAATTGAGCAGATACATAACTGCGACAGAAATGAAGACTAAAGGACCTATCCCGTCCAAGAAACCAAACAATCCTATAACAGCACTTTTTAGAAGCAGCAGAAAAATATTGTCACGAAGCATATTATCGTCCGGATTCCCTTCTTTTATAATTAAAAAAAGCATAAGCACGGAGAAATAAAGGAGAATATGACAAATCCATACCTTCCAAAAAAGAGAAACCTGATTTACTCTACCTTTTATCTGGTCTAATATTCTTGATAATATCATGACTATGGCTCTTTGGATTGAATTTCCTTTTTATCTCAAATCCTACAGCTGCGGTTGTATAAATATAAGATTAAAAAAAGAAATATTTATTATTCAAAATCAGAAGAAAAACTAATGCGCTGTCTTATTGTTCAGTTTGCTTTATATATGGCTATTAAACAACTTATTAAAAGATAGTTAAAATAAGTTGAACGGAGATTTTGTATATTTGTGTGAAATTTATTTTATGACAAATTCTAGAGCAAGAGAAACAACAGAGGCTATTGAAAGATTATACATCTCTATGAGACACTTATTTTATAGAGGATTTTTCAAGCCGGGCGGGGTTTCAGGAGAAAGTATCAGAAGTTTGTTGAAAACCATCAATCCGGAGATTTACGGAACTATGAATATTCCGAGCAAATTGGAATTGGACGGTTTGATGTATGTTTTAGACAGGCTTCCGGAGGGGATCGAAGAATGTGCTTTTATTCATCTTACATCTGATGAAGGGTTTGATAAAGGAAGTTTCGAACCTATTGTTCCCAAGAAAAGAAGAAGAAACTGTTATAGAATAGACGAACACCAGATGAATATTGAGGTTCTTTTGGGCCGTTCCGAAATTTATGACATTCTTACCCACCTTACATTCCTATTTATAGAAGCCGATAAAATCCGTAATCTGGCATTCATCCAGGATGAAAACTGGAAGCCTACACGTGCCTTCAAGATTATTGAAGAAGTAGTGAAAGGAGAAAAGAAATTCAGCAGAAAAGAAAAAGAAGTAGCGTTGATTCATCTTTCTTCCCTGATAGGAAGATCATTTGATGAGACATTGAGAGCCTATAATACTTTCGGGGATGATAACAATCCGGACCGTTTATTCAAAATTATCTATAACTTAGGAAAGGTAAGCCTTGAAGACGCTAAAGGGTCAAGAGAAAGAGAAATCTATTTCAGTTCCA
Organism: Chryseobacterium arthrosphaerae; assembly: GCF_001684965.1. Taxonomy (NCBI): domain Bacteria; kingdom Pseudomonadati; phylum Bacteroidota; class Flavobacteriia; order Flavobacteriales; family Weeksellaceae; genus Chryseobacterium; species Chryseobacterium arthrosphaerae. Next base: position 392,981 of record NZ_MAYG01000012.1, read on the forward strand.
TATTAAAGGAAAGAGTAGGGCATCACTATTTTGGTGAGAAATGGGCGAATAAAGTAAAAGAAGTTTTATTTGAAAACAATCTTCAAATGCGTCCGCTGCACATCATTTCTGCCAATATGCATTCTGTGAAAAATATGCTGTATGCGAATAATGCCCTTAAAAAGAAGCAGCATAATGAGGTAGACTATACACTGTATGAAGAGATTTCCAACAAGAAAGAGCTGCGCGATAAAGTGTTAAAGTATGCCCTGGATGAAGGAATGATCCACATCGCCGATAAAAGCGGAAGTAATATTGATGTTCAGATTATCGATCTCAGCAAAACGGATCTGAAGAACACGCCGTTTGCAGATGCGAAGTTTTCCGGAGATGATGTCGTTATGGTATTCGATTATGCTTTCGGAGAGCAGGCCTTTGAGGTGATGGATGAATTGCTGAAACCTTTTGAGCATAAAGGAGAAGTATATATGATGCATGTAAAATCTGTTTCCATTATGGGGAAAGCAGGGATCCTTACCGGAGAGAAAGGGGATATCATGATTCCTACTTCTCATATTTTTGAAGGAACTGCAGATAACTATCCTTTTGAAAATGCCTTAAAACTTGATGATTTCAAAGATGATGAACTGAAAGCCTTTGAGGGACCCATGATCACCGTTTTAGGAACATCACTTCAGAACAAAGATATTCTTTCATACTTCATGAATACTTCATGGAAAGCCATCGGTCTTGAAATGGAGGGTGCGCATTATCAGAAAGCCATTCAGGTAGCGTCTAAGATCAGGCACCATATTTCACCGGATCTGTTTGTATGTTACGCTTACTATGCATCAGATAATCCGCTGGAAACAGGAAGTACATTATCTTCAGGTGGATTAGGGCTTACAGGAGTAAAACCAACGTACCTGATTACGTTAAGAATCCTTGAAAAGATTTTAAGAAGCGGAAAAAAAGAAGCTTCTGCCAAAAAATAATTGTAATTCATATTATAATATCTGCCTCAGGTGTATTTTGCACCTGAGGCTTTTTTGTGTTTGAGAAAATTGAAAGGCTTATTATTGTGTATCTTAGAAAGTAAAAATATTAACCTATGAGTGAAGTATCACAATTATCAAAAAGATTCAGAGAAGTTTTGCTGGATGGTCTCTGGATTGCGAATACCAATTTTAAAGATCAGCTTTCAGATGTAAGCTGGGAGCAGGCTGTGATAAAGATAGATTCTTTAAACACGATTGCAATGCTCACTTTTCACATCGATTATTATATTGCAGGGCTTGTACAGGTCTTTGAAGGAGGAGATCTTGAAATAAAAGATAAATTCAGTTTTGATCTTCCTGCTGTAAAATCTCAGGAACAGTGGGAAAGTCTGTTGAATAAACTTTGGGCAGATTCTGAGAACTTTGCATCCTTACTGGAACAGATGCCCGATTCTAAACTTGATGAAGTGTTTGTTGATGAAAAATACGGAACCTACAGAAGAAATATTGAAGGAATGATTGAGCATAGTTATTATCATCTGGGCCAGATTACTTTGATCAAAAAGCTTTTAAAAAACAGATAAAAGTATAAAGGTTATTATTTGTGAAAATTTGCTCAATATGTAATCGGAAAACTGCCTTTTAACAAACCGAATTAAAAATCATCTAAACCATAACAGATAGAATAAAACCTCAGAATAACTCCTATTTGAGGTTATTATTTAAATTACCTACCTTTAGAAAAAATAAAATTTTAAATGAGAAAATCGGCTGCAATCATTTTTGCGTTTATCATTTCACAATTTCAGGCTCAGCAAGGAGCTTATTATCAGCAGGCTGCAAAGTACAAGATGGATATCGATGTCAATGCTGAAAAATTTACCTACCAGGGAAAACAGACTTTAGAATACACCAATAACTCACCGGATGAGTTGAATGTGGTTTATTTCCACCTGTATTGGAATGCTTTCAAACCTAATTCAATGATGGACCAGAGAGTTGCCTCGCAGGGAAAAAACGGAGACTCAAGGTTGCAGAAAGACGGGATCTCAAGGCTGGGCTCCATCCCTAAAGATCAGGAAGGGGCACAGAATATTCACTGGATCAGACAAAATGGGAAAGACCTGAAGTTTGAAGTTCAGGAAACCATCATGAAAGTGTATCTGGCAGAACCTATAAAGCCGAATTCTACTACAACTTTTACAATGGATTGGGATGCTGTGATTCCTCAGCAGATCAGAAGAAGCGGAAGAAACAACAGGGAAGGGGTAGATATGACCATGACGCAATGGTATCCGAAAATTGCAGAGTATGACTATGACGGCTGGGCAACTTTTGATTATATGGGCAGAGAATTCCATGCCCCGTTTTCTGATTTTGATGTAACCATTAAAATCAATAAAGATTATGTAGTAGGAGCAGGTGGTATTCTTGAAAATCCAACAGAAGTAAAAGGATATGATGCTGCAGCTAAGATCAAAACAGAAAAAGACAAAAAAGCGACCTGGAAATGGACAGCTAAAAATATTCTGGATTTTGCATGGAGTGCAGACAGGGATTATTCTGTAGAAAGCTTCAATGTTCCGGAAGGCCCGAAAGTATATCTGGTTTATCAGAAAAATGAAAAAACTAAAGTATGGGGAGAGGCACAGCCTTATATTACCAAGTATTTCCAGATTATGAACGCTCATTTCGGGAAATATGTTTACCCAACTTACGCTTTCATCCAGGGAGGTGACGGCGGTATGGAATACGGTATGTGTACCATGATTTTAGGAGAAGCTAAAAATATCAAAGACTTAATGGGCTTAATGGCTCACGAAGGATCTCACTCATGGTATCAGCAGATGCTGGCAACCAATGAATCTGTACGGCCATGGATGGATGAAGGTTTTACAAGCTATGCAGAGGGTTACACCATGTATCAGTTGTTCCCGGAGCAGTTGCCTAACCCTTTTGTTGAAAGACTGGATGCCTACAGAAAATTTGTTAAAAAAGGAATTGAAGAACCTGCAGTATGGCTGGGAGATCATCATGATAACGGAACTTCTTATACGTATTCTACCTATGTGAAAGGTGAATTGTATCTTGTACAGCTGGGGTACATCATGGGAGAGCAAAACCTGGCAGAAACCCTGAAGCAATATTATGACCAATGGAGTATGAAGCACCCTTCAGACAGGGATTTCCTTCACATTGCACAGAAAGTTTCCGGGATGGATCTGAAATGGTTCCATCATTATTGGATCAATACTACGAAAACAATCGACTACGGAATAAAGGATGTAAAATATGACGCAAAATCTACAACCATTACCCTGGTTAATAACGGACAGGTTCCGATGCCAATAGACTTCAGCGTAATGACTACAGATAAAAAAATTGTAACCTACCAGATTCCATTGAATATGACCCACCACTGGAAAGAAAAAGATGCGTATGGGGAGTTTAAAACAATGCCTTACTGGCCATGGACTCAGAAAGAATATACCATTACTGTTCCTTATACGAAATCTCAATTGTCCGTACTAGGTATTGACTTCAGCCAGAGAATTGCTGATGTGAATATGGAGGATAATTTTGTAGAGGTGAAGTAATTAATACCACAATTATAAAATAATCCCGCAGATAAGTCTGTGGGATTTTTATTTACCCCAAACTGCTGACCAATCCAATACCGGAATGGTTCTTTTATAAGAAGATTTCCGGAATCAGCTTTTTCAGAAAAGGTCAAAAGTTAATGGTCTAAATATATCCAACTGTTCAATGAAGAAAAAAGAAATGACCCGACATCGTATTTTAGTCTATAATGAGGGATTGTTTTTCCCAAAATGATTAATTTTAGGGCTGAAAAATTAACATAGAATTTCTTCTCTTTCTTTTGCAGGATGATGAGGGATATCTTTTGAAAAATATGTCAATGAATTCAATTGTAATCAACGTAGGGAACAGCAATATCAGATTTGGTCTTTTTAATGGAGATAACTGTGATATTTCATGGGTAATCAATACAAAACCCTACAGAACTGCTGATGAACTGTATGTACAGATGCTGATGCTTTATCAGACCTATAAGATAGAGCCAAAAGAAATTGATAAAGTAATTATAGGATCTGTAGTACCTCAGCTTACCAAAGTGATGAGCTCCGGAATCAAAAAAATCCATGGGATTACTCCTGTGATTGTTGACCGTACTACACCTTCCGGAGTTCAGGCAAAATCTAAGCAGATGGGAACGGATATCTATGCCAACCTTGTTGCTGCCCACAATTTATATCCGAACAGAAAGAAAATCGTCATTGATTTCGGAACAGCTCTTACAGCGAGCTGTGTAGCGGAAACAGGAGAAACATTAGGAGTGATCATTGCTCCGGGGATCGTTACCTCTTTAAATTCCCTGATCAGCCAGACCGCCCAGCTTCCTGACATCGAACTGAAAAGACCAAAATCGGTTTTGGGGCTTGATACCGTAACCTGTATGCAGAGTGGTATGGTATACGGCTTTTTAGGAATGGTAGAAGGCTTTATCAACCGCATCAATGATGAGGTAAATGATGATTGTTTCGTAGTGGCTACCGGTGGGGTCTCCCATGTATACAAGCCTCTGACAGATAAAATTCATGTGATGGACAGGCTTCATACCCTGAAAGGACTTTATTTTCTAGGAAAAGACCTGTAAATCTTCATCGCAATGGAAAAATTCCCGATTATAGAAACCGAAAGACTGATCCTTTCCCAACTGGAAGAGAAGGATATACCTTTCATTACTGAGTACCTTCAGCATAGGATTTATTCTGACCTTACTTCTAATATTCCTTATCCTTACACTGAAAATGACGCCATATTCTGGCTGAAAATGTCTAAGGAAGCCTTTGAAAATAAGAGTGGCTATACATTCGGGATTCGAAACAAGGAAGAGGAGCTGATAGGAGCTATCGGACTTCATGACAGGGATGATGATAAGGCAGAACTGGGGTATTGGATTGGAATTCCGTACTGGAACAAAGGATATGTTACTGAAGCGGCGAGAGCTATTGTAGATTTCGGTTTTAAAGAATTAGGTCTCAATAAGATTTATGCTACTCATTTCTTTCATAATCCTGCTTCCGGTAAAATCATGGAGAAAATAGGAATGGAGAGGGAGGCAGTCTTGAAGCAGCATGCCAAAAAAGATGAAGAATATTTTGATCTTGTCATGTATTCTATTTTTAGAAATAAAGAATAAAAGAAAAAACAGCCTAAAAGGCTGTTTTTTCTTTTATGGTTCAATGCTGCATGATACACAGTCATTTCCAGGAATTGGATATACCCAGCCTCCACAACAATCCGGAACAGGCTGTAATCTGCATCCTATTACTTTTTTACCTGTATTAGGATCGGTATATAAACATTGACCAGGCATTAAGCCTCCATTAATCTTTGCAGTTTCTTTTCTTGATAATTTTCTCATGGTATTTTAATTTTAGTTTCATCAAATATAATTAATTATTCAATTGATTGTGTATATGTTTTTAACTTTTAACAGGCTAAAAGATCAAAGAACAAAATAGATCCATGAAAAAAACCTGTTTACTCTTTGTATTGCTTCTGAGTATATCTTTTTATTCTCAGACCAAATTAATCGCTTTTAAAAGTCACAGTGGTGCTTCTTCCCATTTTGCAAATGCGGTTTCCGAAGATCTCTTTACAACAAATCTTTCGAATCTTGGAGCGATTCCTCAAAAGTTTGTAAAAGATGCCAAACTGGATTCTGTCATCATTCTGAATGATGAAGAAAGTATTCTGGTAACGAGTGCTGCGGATAAAATAATTCTTAAAAATGCCACAAGAGAGTGGGTTCCCGGAAGAGAAACCGTAAGAAATCATTCCCTTTTTTCTAAAAAGAATATTGATAGTGTAAAGCAGGTTCTGAAAAAACAGTATCATTTTGTGAATGATATGGACAGTGTTGTGTTTATTGAGTATGATAAACAAAGTAAGACCTACAAAGAGATCAAACCGGTAAAAGAAAAAAAGGAGAAGGAGAAAAAACAAAAAACACCTGGTGGATTATTATTGGGCATTTTGCTGATTTCAGGAGTCTCAGGCTTTTACACATGGAAAAAGAATAAAAAAGACCATGGGCAATAGGATTCTGTGCTGCATTGCAATCTTTTTCCTTCTTTTTATTCTGTTCTTTCCGCTTGACTTTCTGGGGGATTTTCAGAAGTACATATCCTTATTTTTGTTTGAGGATTTTATAGGGATACTTACGGATTCTGTATTAAGAAATGATAAAGTAAGAATTGACCTTTCCTCAGACAGTATTTCTATGTTTATCTTAACCGGGTTGCTGGCTGTAGCTTCCCTGATTTTTTCTTTTCTGATCAGTAAAAAATATCACAGGGTCGTTCTCTCTTTTTCCAAAGAAGCTGTTTCTTTATATCTTATTGTGGTATTGGTAAAATATGGCCTGGATAAAATAGTCAAAGCTCAGTTTTATCTGCCCGAACCTAATATTCTTTATTCCCGCTTTGGAAATCTGGATAGAGACATCCTGTTTTGGAGTACGATGGGGACCTCACATTTTTATTCGGTTTTTACCGGAACACTGGAACTTTGTACCGCTGTATTGATCTTTTTTCACAGAACCCGGGTGCTAGGGCTTTTGATTTCCCTGGGGATTTTCCTGAATATTTTGGGAATTAATCTCGGTTTTGATATTTCCGTGAAGCTGTTTTCTCTCATACTGCTTGTCATGGCTGTTTTTGCTTTAAAAGATGACTGGAAACCTTTGTACCGGTTTTTCGTTTTGAAAAAAGAGACACAGAGAGCAGGAATAGCGGCAGATGACCTGTATAAGCCATTTATGGTCTGGTTCAAAACAGCTTTTCTGGGGCTTTCACTGGTTATGATCACCTTTCCGTATATAAGTTCAGGGAATTATAATGATGACATGACAGCGAGGCCTTTTCTTCATGGAGCTTTCAGAAATGAAAACGAAAATTCAGAAATACGGTATATCTTTTTTCATAGGGAGAGTTATCTGATCTTTATGGACCGGAATGAAAAGATGCGGGACTACCATTATACAGCTGTTTCACCTGGTCATTTACTGCTGGAAGATTATAACGGGGAAAAGATCAGTGCTGAAGTGTTCTATTCTAAAAAAGACAGTCTGCTGATGCTGAAAACTGGAGAAAATACAATACAGGCCAGGGCATTAAACTGGAAAAAAATGAATGCCTTGAGACGGCTTTTTCATGCCAATATAGAAAGTGCCAACTAAAGTTATCTTTTACTTTTAAAGAAATCCCTGACGATAGAAGAACACTCATTTTCCATAATTCCGGTTACAATTTCTGTTTTCGGATGCAGGGAAAGGTGTTTGTTGATAAATCCTCTCTGTTCATCTCTTGCCCCAATCACCACTTTTGAAATCTGAGCCCATGACAATGCTCCGGAACACATGACGCAAGGTTCTATCGTAACATACAGGGTGCAGTCTCTCAGGTATTTACCTCCAAGGAAGTTGGCGGCAGAGGTGATAGCCTGCATTTCTGCATGGGCCGTCACATCATTTAACGTTTCTGTAAGGTTATGCGCTCTTGCAATAATACGATTGTTGGAAACCACAATACATCCGATGGGAACCTCATCCTTTTCCAGGGCGGCTTCTGCTTCCTGCAGGGCCATTTTCATATAATATTCGTCAGTAAACATGAATTGAAATTAATAAAAAGAAGAAAAAATAAAAATTTTTATTTCGTCATTGTTAACGTTAATGGGAGCTTAAAGCGGTATATGGTGGGATCACCTTTGAAGGTTGCCGGAGAAAATTTTTCAGCAAGAGAGTAGAGGGCAATTTCCGCCTGCCTGTTGAAGGTGAAATTGTCTCCCTGGGCATGAACATTGCTGATGCTCCCGTCTTTTTCCACAATAAAGGCTACATCTGTCTTTACTGTTTTCTCTTCAGAATACACGCCGTCTACGTATAAAAGATCAGCCACTTCCTGTCTTAAAGAATTAAGCCCGCCGGGGTAATCCGCAACCTTTTCTACCTGGAAAGACTTTTCAGCAAAAGGTTCCTGGGCAAGTTTGATTTTCTGGAGATCTTCAAGATTCCTTACCCTCAGCAAAGCGCCAATAAGTGCGGTGTTTTCAATACTGTCCATCTTTTTCATGAAAAAAAGAAAATCTCCTTTTATAGCAGCTTTTTTAAAGGTATTGGATTCTGCATCAAACTTTTTCTTAAACTCCTTGTTCAGCATGCTTCTGTGCTGATTATAATAGTTTTTCACAAGCCTGAATTCTTCTTTCTGCTGTGACAGGAAAAAGGAGGAAATAAAACAGCTGAGACAAATAAATAAAGTTCTCAATAAGGGTATATTTATGTAAATATAACCAAAAAATATGAGATTAAGTATTTATTGCTTAGCTCTCAAGATAACGGTTCAGAGATTCCTGAAGATGGTTTCGGATGTCATCAACTAAGCATTTCGGTTCAAGAACGGTAACTTCCTTTCCATACGAAAGAATTTCCTGCATAAAGTCGTAGGTAGGGTGGAGGAAGAACTCAAAATAGATCTCCTCAGGAGTTTCCTTAGTCTCTTTCTGTGACTGGTGTAAAGGAAAACTTCTGATGTATTCTCCCTGATGGCGGCTGCATTTCAGAATAATTTTTTCCGGCTTCTGCTCGGTCAGGTTCATCACTCCGAATGCATTTTTAAAATGCTCCCTGAAGTTGTATTTATATTTTTCCCTGAACTGATTCTTTGCTACGTCCAGATAATTGATCCTGTCAAGACCAAACGATTTTAAAATTTTATCTTTGGTATCTATGGCGATGAGGTACCAGCGGTCTTTGGATTCTTTCAGTGCCAAAGGATGTACCTTTCTGGAAGTCATCAGCTTGTTTTTATAATTGTAATGCTCGAAAGTCACGACCCTTTTATTACGGATGGCAAAGAAAAGATCATAAAAATGCTCTACTCCGGTTGGCTTTCTGCTCTCAAAAAAGATAAAGTCCGAAAAATCAGGGTGAAGATTCAGGGCGTTACTTACCTGGAAAGATTCCAGTAATTTCTGGTTGTATTCATCCACTTCCATGATCGGACGGCTGTCTATATAATACCTGTTGTCTCCTTTTTTCTTATTGTGAATAGAAAGGTTGAAAAGATCTGAAATCTCACGGATATCCCTCTGAAGGGTACGGATAGAGTAGCTTTTGATCTCCGCATCCTGGAATTCAAAAGAATTCAGAAGGTAGTGCTCCAGCTGAGAATAGGTAGCGGGAGAACTTTCTAATCTTTTGATGATTAAGGCATACCGGGTAAGATAAAAATCTTTCTTCATTTGAATATATTTATGTTATTAATTTGCGGCGTTCCATAGTCTGAACCCCTGCTTTTCATAGTAAAGTTTTGTAACACAAATATATGCCCTTAATGCGACAAAACGTGTCGTATTATATTTTTTGTGATCATAAAACGTTTCGGTGAAGACATCAAATTAAAAGGATGGCACAGGACGGTCTTTTTTATCCCGGTTATTTACATTCGTTCAAATAAATTGATTCACATTAATTTATTATAGAGCGATACTTAAATGCTAAGATTGTTTTCAGAGAGATAAACAAGTTGCTCAATCATATCCTGTAATGTTTTAAAAGGTGAAGCCCATATTACTTCCCCTGCATCACTGTCATAATCTTCATGAATAGAAAAAAGCCAGGGCTGGGGATTGTCTCCGCTGTCAAGATAAATGAAAGTTCCGCACTGACCTTCAAAAGTATCCATGATGGCTATTGGTCTGCTAATATCCACGTTTCTCTTCTGTAATGCCTGTTTGTATTTTACAACAAGTTTTCCTGCATTGTTTCCTGAATCAATGAGTGAAATACTACTGAATACACCGCCGATACTGAGAAACTCTCTGTAAGCCTTAGGAAATGAAATGCCATTATTCATAGCCTGTTCCAGTGGTATGATCTCTGCTTCACTTAGACCGACAGGAGGGCCAAAGGCAGATCTTCTTTTTCCTTTGCCTTCTTTTTTGTAGTGTTCATATGTTTTTAAGTATACAATATCCATAGGGTCTATAAAGCCAGGTTATTTATTTTATTTCGTATACGGTCATTTTTCCATATTCCAGATCTTCCCGGTCATTATAAGCTTCGTTGAATATAAAGAGTTCAGGAATCTGATCATTGTTAATATCCATACTATTGAAGGTGATCCAGTCCATAGATTCAAAATGACGAACAGGTAACCTGAGTTCACGATATCCTTTTTTGTACAAAAAATAATCTTTCCCTTTTTTTCTGATCTGATAATCTTTTGTATCCCGGTTAACCGTTTTATCGGAATAATTATTAAAATCCAGTTTCATCAATTCGGATTGAAATTTATAAGTCCTGAATATCTTCGCTGAATCATTTCCCTTGATTAAAGGAAGAATGGATTTATGATCTTTCATAAGAATACCGTTTTTCCAGACTTTAAAATCACGGCCATCAGGGTAAAGACAGAATAAGCTGTCATTGGTATATACCTTTGTATGATCATCATAGGTTTCTTCTGAAAAAATCCTGTTAATTGTCAGTGGTTTAAGTGTTTCCGTAACGTTCTCTTTCTGGCAGGAATAAAGAGTGAAAATAATAATAAATAAAGGGAAATTATTCAATTTCAGAAGAGGATATTCTTTTAATATCAACATCTTTAGTGAGTTTAGAAAAACTATTGTCATGGCCACGTTTATATAAAACAAATATAATATAAGCCATAGAATTTCTGTGGCTTATCGATGATTAATCAAAATATTCTTTCCTTTTCTATTCACCAGGTCCTTTGGCTATGAGGAGCTGTTTTATTTTATTTAGCCTAACAGATATCCTCCAATAACTTCTACATGGGAATCAAAAGAGGAACTCATATATCCTGTTGAATCACTTAAAGTGACAGTAGAGAGTTGATTACCGGTAAAGGCATATTGATTGATGAAATTAACACTCTCAGGAATGCTTACTGATGTCAGCTGGTTGTTTCTGAAAGCATTATCACTGATGGCTGTTACTTTTTTAGGAATTTCTACAGAAGTCAGGAGATTATCTGCAAAAACAGAATCATTAATAATGGTAATATAATCCGGAATGCTTACCGATGTTAATCTGTTGTTTTGAAATGCATAAGCCTGAATACTGACAAGATCCCTGGGAAGTTCTACCGATATTAACCGGTTATTCTGAAAAGCGGCATAATCAATATTGGTAACCTTTTCCGGAATGCTTACAGACTCCAGCTGATTGTCTGCAAAAACAAGACGTTCAATATTGGTCATGCTGTAGGAAATATTTACAGACATTAATTTATTATTCCGGAATGCACTATCTCCGATTCTCGTTACCTTTTCAGGAATATTTACAGAAGTCAGAAGATTATTTTCAAAAACAGATGCTTCAATAGCTGAAACATGATCCGGAATACTTACAGATTCCAACCGGTTATTCTGGAATGCACTTGTTCCGATAGTTTTTACATTGTCAGGAATATGGATTGATCGTAACTGATTGTTTTGAAATGCGTATTCTCCAATACCGGTTACACTGGCGGGAATATCTATGTCTGTTAACAGGTTCCCCTGAAAAGTACTTTTTTCAATCTCCGTAATATGCTCCGGGAGTTTTACCGAAGTCAGCTTATTGAATGCAAAAGCTGCCGTCCCAATACGGGTAATATTCTGAGGAATCTCCACTGAGGCCAGTTGATTATTCTGAAAAACAGATGCCTTAATCTCAGTCATTTTTTCAGGGATGTTTACGGATCTCAGCTTATTACTCAGAAAAGCAATTTGCCCGATGCTGGTAATGCTGTTCGGAAGCTCTACAGACTCTAATAAGTTATTCTGAAAAGCTGCTGTTCCAATGTCTGTGACACCATCAGGAATCGATAATTCTGATATAGACATACCCGTAGCAAAGCTATCCGGAATAGTTACAGTACCCGGTTTTAGAATCATCTTTTTACTTAAGTATGATTGTAAGGATGCTGTGCCTTCTTCATCTGTTTCTGCATAAATATAATTGGGATTGGGTAACCCGTTTTCCAAACCGGCAATTTTAGCCATGTCTATTTTTTCATTTTTATGCCAGTATGAATCCTGCCATTCCCAGAAATCCTCCTGTTTTGGTTTGTCTCCCCTTTCGAAAAGGAGCTTTAGTTCTTCTTTTGTTTTCATAAATGTGTAATTGGGTTAATGAATAAAAAGCTTTTATAAGGCAGCTTCTTTACTCTTGGTTTAAAATGGTTATTAGTTTTTAGTGATTCCCGTTTGTTTTTTTAAACACAGTTCCGGCTGTCCAACATTTTGTGAATGGTGAATTCAAAGGAATTGAGAAATGTTAAATGAGATTACTGTATGTATATTATAATTGGGTTGCAAAAGTAATATTGGACAGCATCAGAACTTTTTGTGTTTATAGTTTTATGTTATCATACATCTTTTTCAAGAATGTCATCCTCAAAATCTTCTCTGAAGAAGTTTTCAATGTCATTGAGATAGTTTTCATAGTCCATCTCAGCATTTTCAATGTCGCTCCATTCTATAGTATAGAGTTCTTCACCGGAGATCGTATCTGTATTGTGATCAGACAGTTCTCTGCTTTGTTGATTCTGTTTTGAACATATTTCAGGCTGTTCAGCACAGGAGAATGTTGAATTCAATAGGTTTAAAAGTTTTATTGATTAGTATTCTGTGTCTTTTTGATATTCCAAAAGTAGGAGCGTGAAACGACAGAACTTGACGTGTTAAAAAAATATTTTTATTTTTTTTTCAATATAAGCTTTTAAGCTTATGTAAAGCTTTTATAAGGTAAAAAGCTTATATCTTGTTTTTGATGAGCTTCTGAACAATCTGGTTCAATGTTTCTCTGTTATCATCAATATAGCTCAGCCCGGCCTGGATCAGGTTTTCAATATTAGAGCGTCTTACGTTATCCATTGCAGGAGATGCATTTTTCAATGATGGATTCAGGCGGTAATAGTTTTTCTGATTTCTTAACCCCAGCGTCTGGAACATCTGGCAAAGCTGATAATCTACAGTTTCTGCATTGGCAGACATCAGGATATCAATAATAGGATTTACCCAGCCTATTTTTCCTGCTTTTTCCAGTTTTCTGAAAGCATAGGGTCTGGCTTCAACACCTGTTCCTATAGAAACAATGATCATATCATTTACTCCGGGATGATTGGCTTTCTGATGGTTTTTCAGAACCTCTGCAAAAGGGATCTTCCGGGCTTCTGCATAAGCGCAGAGGGCTGGGTTATTGGCAAACATTCCGCCGTCAATCAGGCTGAAGATCTGTCCGTACATCGATTTGATCTGTACCGGGCTGAAATAGGTAGGGGCCGCAGACGTTGCCCTGCAGACGTCTTTTACATAAAAATTATCAGTGCTGAGATGGGCTTCCCAGGAATTGAAAAGTTTTGCTCTCCGGTTTTCTATATCATAACTGGTTATTAAACATGGTTTTATCAGTTCTTTTAGTTCTAAATTCCCAAAAAAGTCATTTAAATTTTTTCGAAGAGCCTCCTGGGAAATTCTTTCATTCAATAATCCAAACGGATTCACCAGTTTTTCCCAGAAGGAAACCTGGAAAATATCGCCGCCCTTTTCAGCATAGAGTTCCAGCCCTTTCTGGATAGAATACTTTGCTTTTCGGGCTTCATCAGGGCATAGAATAATAGATGCAATCAGACCTCCTGTGCTGCTGCCTGCCACCAGATCAAAATAATCTCCGAGTTTGGCAGTCGGCTTGTCATGATACTGAAGCTGTTCTTCTATGTAGCGTAGAATAATGCAGGTAATAATCCCTCTTATTCCACCCCCGTCCAAAGAAAGAATGGTTGTTTTTTTCATGTGATATTTTTACTTTTTTTTAAGAATACCTGACAACTTTAGATAAGTAAAACCAATAGATTTCCAGGGAAATGGCTATTGGTTTCAGCATATTTTTATAGTTGTTCTGGTACTTTTCTTATAAACCAAAGATAGGACGGAGAAGCGACAGAACTTGACGTATTATTTATATTTTAAAGAAAATTTCATGAAAAAATTAAAAAAATCAGGGAAGGATTCAGACCATTGCTGCGGGTTTAATGACTTGGCTGTCAATACGATTTTAGCGCTACAGCACAACATAGCCATCCTTGTCTCTCGGCATTTTTATAAGTGTTCTCCAACTGGTTTTAATGAGTTTTTTTTGGGATGGAATGCTCTTCTTTTCAAAATGAGGAAGATCCTTGAATGTTTTCCAGTTTCCACCCCAGTCCCAGCCATGTCTGGCGAAGATCTTTACACATTCATACCAGTCGGCAACCTGGTCATTGTCCCAATCTTTTGCTGTATCCCAGCTTGCTGTTTTTCCGTCGATCATCAGGCAGATATCTACCGCAAGACCATAATTGTGAATACTTTGCCCCGCTTTGGCATTAGTCACTTTTTTACCGGCGGTCAGCCTTCCGATAGCGTAGAGTTTTTCCTGTTCCTCAAAAGATCTGAGCCCCTGGGTGATTCTTACCTTTGCTCTTCCGGTAAGTGCATTATCACATTCTTTAATGATCTGTTTCACTTCATCCCTTACCAGCGGGTGAAGTTTCTGAATTCGTTCTGATGTTACTTTATCCATAATTTAAACTGTTATAAAACAAAAGTATGACGGGAAAACGACGAAACGTGACGTGTTTTAATTAAATTATAAAGTGTATTATACAATATCTGTACAAAAAAGCATGAAAAATTTGAATTTTAATTTAAATATCAAATGGAAATAATCCGGAGCAGGAGGAGTGCTTAAGGATCATTTGATAAATAGATTTTTGGAGTGCAAATTAAAACCTTAATGCGACAAAACGTGTCGTGTTTAAAAAAATTAGTTATTTGTTTTTCAATATGTTAATTGTGATGTTAATTCTTTTCAAAAACATTATTTTATTCTCTAAAAACAATAATTTTGTATAAATATTCATTGTGTAATTGCTATGTATGCGCTGGTAGACTGCAATAATTTTTTTGTTTCCTGTGAAAGAACTTTAGATTCTTCCCTTGAAGGCAAGCCCGTTGTGGTGCTCTCCAACAACGATGGATGTGTTGTATCCCGGAGCAAAGAAGCAAAAGACCTGGGAATTCCTATGGCTGCTCCTGCTTTTAAATATAAAGAGCTCTTTCAAAAGCATGATGTAAAAAGTTTTTCTGCAAAATTTGAGCTTTATAATTATAAAAGTCAGCAGGTCATCAATATTGCCAGATCCTACGTTCTTGACCATGAAGTATACAGCATTGATGAGCTTTTTCTGGATCTCACGGGCTTTAAGTATATTGATATTTATGAATATTGCGTCAGAATCAAGGAAGAGATCAGGGTGAAAGAAAATATTCCCGTAAGTATAGGCATCGCTCCCACCAAGACCTTATGTAAGGTAGCCAACAGGATTGTAAAAGAATTTCCGGACAAATTCAATGGAGTTTATATTCTGGATACTGCTGAAAAAATTGAGAAGGCATTGAAATGGCTTCCTATAGGAGATGTATGGGGAATCGGGAGAAGATTGGCTGTGAAGATGCATGACAGTGGGGTATACAAAGCCTGGGATCTTCTGCAGAAACCCGAAATGTGGATACGTAAAATCATGGGCATTCACGGAGTAAGGATGATCAACGAGCTGAAAGGAATCCGTCAGCTTGAACTGGATACTCCTTCACCTAAAAAATCTATTGCGGTAACCAGAAGCTTTATGCAGATGCTGACTAAGAAAGAGGAAGTCCGGGAGCGGGTAGAAACCTTCGGAATGTATTGTTCGGAAAGATTGCGAAAACAAAATACCTGTTGTAAAATGATCACTGTTTTTGTGCAGACCAACCGCTTCAGAAAAGATCTTCCTGAATACAGAAACGCCATAACACAGGTCCTGCCTAATCCTACCAATTCATCCATATTAATAGGAAGAGTGGTGAATGAGCTTTTTGAAGCGATTTATAAGGAAGGGTTTCATTATAAAAGGGCAGGAGTGATGGTGAATGACTTTGTTCCGGAGGATCAGAGACAGATCAGCCTTTTCGAAGAAGACATACAAAACCAGCATCTCCCTGTGATGAAAGCAATGGATGCGATGAACCGGAAATACGGCAAAGATAAAGTCCGCCTTGGAAGTATGAGCGGAGAAAATACCTTTGGCCGTGCCAAGCTGTCTCCGGAATATGAAGCATTCCTGAAAAAGAATACTTTGCCGGAAGCGAACTTCAGGTTTCATTGAGACTCATAAAATGCTCAGAAAAGAATTCCATTTTTAAAAAATCCCAGCTAAAAAAGAATGAATATTTTATTTTAGTATTAAAATTCCGTATTTTGATAATGTAAAACAAATGTATAACTGATTGTTTATTAGAGGTTTGTTTGTTATGTGGCATGTGGGGCTATTGTGTATGATAATCTTTTGCACTTATCTTTGGACAAGAATTTTACACATTTAAAAAACCACAAATTACATGAAGAATCTAAGTATTTTGATGAAGGGAATACTGATTTTCCTGTGCTTTATTATAAATTATTCAAACGCACAGGTAGGTATAAATACTTCAAATCCTCAAACCATTTTCCATGTGGATGGAGCCAAAGATAATCCTGCATCCGGAGCACCGTCTTCGGCTCAGATTGCCAATGATGTTGCCATCACACCTGCCGGAGATATAGGAATTGGAACTTTAACTCCAGCTGTAAAGATTGATGTCAGGTCCATATCCAATACAGACAACTCAATAGGAATAGGAGAAACCAGCCAGACTGCCTCTGCAGCCGGCGGAGGTGCTGTAAGATATAATCCTCTGAATGGAGGAAAAATGCAGTATTCAGATGGTGTGGTGTGGCAGGATCTTATTTCTTCTCCTACCAAAGCTGTAGTAGTGGCCAATATTCAGGCTGCAAACTTCGCCATTAAAGTTCCCTATCAGGTTTCCACTGGTATTGCCGGATGGACGGAAATTTCGGATCCTACGGGAAATTTTACCCCCGTAACAGGTATTTTTACTGCTCCAAGAACCGGAGTATATCTTGTTTCTTTTACCTA
Organism: Chryseobacterium arthrosphaerae; assembly: GCF_001684965.1. Lineage (NCBI taxonomy): Bacteria > Pseudomonadati > Bacteroidota > Flavobacteriia > Flavobacteriales > Weeksellaceae > Chryseobacterium > Chryseobacterium arthrosphaerae. The sequence goes on from NZ_MAYG01000012.1 coordinate 410,055, forward strand.
TGACTTTGTACGGATTCCAATAGTATCAGGCTATTTTTCAGAAGCCCAATATGTTGTGAATGGGAGCAATACTGTTAAAAAATGTGTGAAATCCTTTTCCAACAATTCAAAACAGGCACAGGTTGCGGGCTCCTGTGTAGCCGGTGTGCAGCTGAATAAAGGAGATACACTCCAGCCTTATATTTACCAGTCTGTTTACAATGGCAGTCTGAGCCTGAGAACAGACTTAACTTCTGCAAGCAACGATTATGGTTTTGTAAACCTTTCTATTCTGGAACAATAACACACTTTGATATGAGAAAAAAATTAAGACTGGCTTTAATTATCTGTTGCGGTATAGGCATTAAAGCTCAGGTAGGAATCAATATGACAGCTCCTGAAGGAACGGTGCATGTGGACGGACAAAAAAACACAAATGTTTCAATATCTTCCAGTTATGATGATGATGTCATTATTACCCCTGCAGGAAATGTAGGAGCAGGAACAAAATCTCCGAAAACAAGACTGGACCTGAGATCAGAAGAGCGCTTAAATGCCATCGGGATCGGAGGGACTTCACAGGCTGCTTCTGCTGCAAAAGCTGGAGCGATGAGGTATAACTCAGGAACTCAGGATCTGAGCTATTCTAATGGAACGGCATGGATAACATTGGCCCATAAAGCCCCTAATGATTTTGTGGATGCAGAAAACTCTTCCGCACAAAGTTTTAGCAACGGGGTACAGACTGCTATGACCGGCTGGACTAAAAAAACGGATGTAAATAGCAGCTTTAATGCAGGGACAGGAACCTTTACTGCTTCAAAAACCGGGGTTTATATTGTCTCCTTTACCTTTTCGTTGGCCTCCGGGAGTATTGCTGATGACTCAAGGTATGAAACTTTGATTCAGACCAATTCAACGTCTTCGGCAACGAATAAAGTTTTTAAATGTGTAGGAAGCTATCCCGGAACCAATACTATTGGAAACCGTGTTGCAGGAAACTGCTCCGGGATTTTTAACCTGAACCAGGGAGATAATATCACCGTAAGCCTGAATCAAAAGCTGGGAAGTTCTAAAACACTGGACAGCGATTCTACGCTTACTTCTTTAAGTATTTTCGGATTATAAAAAGATAGATGATGAAAAAGAACTGTTTACTGATTTTAATGACTTTAAGTTTCCACAGTGTATTTTCACAGGTTGGAATCAATACCCAAAACCCACAAGGTATTTTACACATTGACGGCCAAAGAGATAATCCGGTGTCAGGATCAACTTTTACGCCGGCTCAGCAGAGTAATGATGTGCTCATAAGCAGCACAGGAAGAATAGGAGCAGGCACTCTGAGCCCAGCTGTAAAAGTGGATGCCAGGAATTCTGGAAACGGAGCTGTCGGTTTTGGAACTTCTGCCCTTACAGCCCCTGCAGCCGACGAGGGAGCGGTACGTTATAACAGCGGAATGGAGTATTCCAACGGAAATGAATGGCTCCCTTTACTGACAGCGCAACCTGCTAATAACAAAATAATAGTTATTGCAGCCAAAACGAATAATAATATAAAACTGGTAACTCCTGCTACCGCAACCATAACGGGAGGCTTACAGAACCGGGCAAGTAATTATCTTGTAGACTGGAATAAAATCTTTGAAAGTAATTCCGGAACAAGTTTCAATGCTGCTACAGGAATTTTTACAGCACCCAGAAACGGAATTTATGTTGCTTCATTCACTACCGATCTGGCCCCACTCGCAATCAATTATACCACTGATCCTTTAAATCCCATTCAGATAGAGGCTATCTGGCAGCTTTATGATAATACAGCGGGCCTGGTCCCTGCCAATATTGTCAATACGGTAAAATGTGTAAACACAATGTCCTCGAACAGTGTAGGGAATATTGATGCGGGAAGTAATTGTACAGCTTCCTTCTATATGACAGCTGGTCAGAGGTTAATGCCTTATATATGGTTCAATTTAAATAATTCAAATCTGGCCAATTTCTCATTAAATAATACGGGAGGCTACAATAATCTTACGATTGCAGAACAATAATCAGGAGATTTCATCAAGAGTTTTGATGAAAGCAGATGGATGCAGCCCTGTGATTTTTTTGAACTCGAGAGAAAAAGCACTGTGGGAAGAATATCCCGTAATTTCAGCAAGATGATTGATTTTATACTTCCTGTATTGCGGTTCGTTTTTCAGCTGATTCACAATATAATTGATCCTTAAGTGGTTAATGTATTGGTTAAAATTAAACTTCAGATGTTTCTTAATAACTGCTGACAGATACTTTGGGTTGATATTCAGTGTGTTCGCAAGATTATAACGTGAAATGTTTTTGCTGTTAAACTCAAGGTTTTCTTCAAATACTTTTAACCCGTTTAGAATATTTTCCTCTACTTCAGGCGAAATTTTTATTTCTGCCGGAGTGGGGGTATTTTTTACCTGGAGATCATCAGAATCCTCCAGTGGATCTTCCTCATAAATAACGGGAGAAATCCCTTCCCTGTAAATTCTGGAGACAACTTCTCTGTGCTTTTTACGGAGACGGATGACAATAAGAATAACAATCCCTAAAACAAAAACCAGAACAAGACAGGCTGTAATAAGCCAGTTAGACATTTTGTGGCTTGCAGTAAGCAGCTGATCAAAATTTTCTTCTTTTTTTGATAATGTTTTGTTCACAGCCATTGCTTTGTTATAAGCAATACTATCTTTTAACTGAAGATTGACAAGTTTATATTTCTCTGCATTAGGCTGATCATCCAGCTGGGCATAAGCTTCCTCAAGATTTTTGGTCACCTCAATCTTTTTTTCATTGAAGCCATATTGATCTACAATGGCCAGCGATTTCCGGAAATACAAAACAGCACTGTCAGGCTTATTCTGTTTTGAAAATGAAAATCCGATATCATTCAATATACTTGCCTGCAGGTAATAATTGTTTTTTCCGGCTAAAGAAAGAGCTTTTGTGAAGTAATATTTTGCTTCCTGAAATTTTTTTACTTCGGATAAATTATACCCCATATTGGTATAGGCAGAAATCAGCAGCTCATTTCTTCTGGTTACATTTTTAAGCCTCTGAAATTCACGGATGGCACTTTTGGAATAGAATTCTTTCTCTTTGTACTGATTCTTGTTAAGGAGAATCAGAAAGGAGTTAAAGATCATTCCTTTCAGCTCATGTCCTTCCTCCGTATTATTATTCTTTACTTCAGAAAGAGCATTGAGAAGACTTGAGGAAGATTCTTTCAGCAACCCAAGTTTTGCATATTGTGTTCCCTGCATTCTGTATGCCAACGCTTTTCCGATACTGTAATTGTGTTGGGTCGATACTTTAAGAGTCTTATCTGCAAAGTCAAGGCTTTTTTCAGCGTCAGATCTCAGATAGCTGTTGAATGATTTTAAATAATAAGCTTTGGCAAGAAACTCCGGGCGGCTTCTTTTCTGTGCTGAATCTATGATCTTATTCAGAACAATTTCCGAACTATCCGGATTTTTGGATGAAAGAGTACGGGCGTACTTATACTGTCCCTCAAAATCAAATGTCTGAGCAACTCCGAAAATCGAAATAATAAGGAAGAAAAAGAGGACTATTTTTTTCTTCATTGTGTTTGTTTGTGTTTTTATTTTTTTTGGTACTTCCAGTTCCTGCCTTTACCCTCCGAAATCCATTCCATCGCCTGGTCCAGCCTTTTATTCCGGGTGGCTTCTGTTTTTGCTTCTGTGAGCCAGCTGATATATTCTTTTCTGAAGGATGGCGATGCTTTTCCGAAGATTTCTAAGGCCTTTTTATTAGCCTCTAAAGCTGTCTGGAAATAATCCGGAATTTCTGTTTCCATTTTGGAAGGAGCAGCTTTCTTCGTAACGCCCATATCCGTAAGCTCCATTGCTTCTTTAATGGCTTTTTTCAGCTGAGGTTTTGAAGGAAGATCTTCCATTCCGGTGATTTTTCCCAGGCTGAACATCGAGCTCTTTTCGGCTGTTGTTTCGAGTTCCCTTATGGTTTTCATCTCCTGATGCAGCCAGAATCCAAGACTGCAATAGTGTTTGAAAGAGGTTATTGAGCAGAGTATTTTCCCTTTATACATGAACGTGGGAAACTTCCATTTGATGGCTTCCTCCGCATCAGGACAGACCTCATGGATGGTTTCCCGGAGATAGTTAAGGATTGGTTTTGCAAAATCCGGAGATTTCTCAATGTATTCATCAACCTTTATATTATATTTTTCCATAGTTCTATTGAAATAATTGGGTGATTTCATTGACCAGGAATTGTACCTGATCCGGCCTTCCCCTGTCATTTTTAGGATTATTGGAATAACTGCCGGTTTTTACAATGACCATATTAAATTCAGGAACCATAATGATATATTGTCCCTGCAGCCCTAAGAAATAGTAATGTTTGACCGGATTGTCATTGTTGATCCAAAGGCCCATTCCGTAAATATTCTCAGATTTTTCCGTGGGCGTTCTCATCTGTTCAATAAAATCAGAATTTAAAATTTGCTGATCTCCAACTTTTCCGTTATCCAGAAACAGCTGTCCCAGTTTGGCGAAGTCCCGGGCATTGGAGTGAATGCAGCAGTAGGTTTTTTCCATTCCATGATCATCTGTACTCCATTTGGCATTCTGCTCCATTCCGAGCGGAACCCAGAATTTTTCTGATAAATAGCTTGCCAAAGGTTGATTTAAAGCTTTTCTTATGGCGAAACCAAGAAGCTGGGTGGCGCCGCTTTGGTACTCAAATCTTGTTCCCGGCTCTTCTTTAAATTTCCTTGAGAATACAGCTTTTACAAGACTTTTTCCATAATAGGCTTTAGCATTGGGCAGAAACGGATTGTTATAATTTTCATCCCAATCCAGTCCGGATTCCATTTGGGCTAAGTTTTTAAGCGTAACATGATTTCCGAAAGTCTTCTCTTTAAATTCAGCATAAAAATCTGAAAGTTTTTCATCTATTGAAGAGATCATTCCTTCTTCCAAAGCTTTTCCTAACAGCATTACCGTTACAGCCTTTGCCATCGAAAATGAATTGGTCTGAGAAAGCTGGTTATAGCCGTCCCAATACTGTTCATGAAGGATTTTCCCGTTTCTGATCACCACCAGAGCTGCTGTACGGGAGTGTTTTATATCATCAACTAAATGTTTCGGTAACTCTTTTTTGTTGTAGTCAGGATCTTCTTCCCACAATCTGGGAGCTTCGGTAGCTATAGGATTACTGGGGAAAAGATATCCGTCATCTATATAAGCGCTCGACTTTCCTTTAAGGTAAGTTTTGGAGATCCCGCTAAATAAGTAATCGTATCCCAGAAAATAAGCCGCTGCCGCACCAGCTACAGCTCCGCCTATCATATACTTTAGTATTCTCATTGTTCATGAATCGGTATCTGACAAATTTAGAATAATTTGATTATAAAAATTAACATAAAGAAGTAAATACACTATTTTTTATTTATTAGTGAAAAATAGATCAGAAAAGCAGTTTCAGCAGAGGTTTTTTACCCATTTTTCAATCAGATCATTAAAATATAAAAAGCCTTGAATCAAAATTCAAGGCTTAATTTATAAAATAGGGTTATGGCTAATAATACTCATAAAGTGCTGTATTGGTACTCGTACCATAAGATGAAATATCATAAGTTTGAACAGTTTTGGTAGGATAGTTATCACTGCCTGTCGTATGAACTGCTGTAAGTTTATTGATTCCATTGGTTGCCCCGGAATATTTTTCTGTCTGGATCAATAAATTATTATAGGAGATCTGACCATCACTTGTATTAAGCATATTGATCTGTACATAACCTTTTGCCCCTTTCATCGGATGGTTGGAATTATCATAAGAATTCGTAATATTATAGGTTGTTCCTGCATACGTATAATTGGCTGAAGCAATATTGCCGGTATTGGTTAGATAAGCATCTACTTGGGCAAATAAAAGATTGGAATAGGTTCCTGTTGCTTGATTATACGTTGCATCTCTATATTCATTAAACTTAATATGAGTATCACTCACGTACTGGTAGTTTTGAGTATAAACAAGGGTTCCTTTCTCTTTATTGGTTACCTTTTCTGCAATAAGTTTTCCATTAGAATAGGAGAACTCTCTTGTAATGATCAGTACACCGCCCAGATATTCTTCCGTTTTAGCAATATAATCTCCATTATAGGTGAAAATGATTTTATTATCATCCATTGCGCTATAAGACTCTGTTATTTTGTCTCCGTTATATTTGAAGTCCACCACATACGGCGGATCGCCTTGTACAATTTGGGTAGCTTTTTTGAGAAGTCGGATAGAACCGTTGTTTTTTTTGGTATTGTCTCTGTGGTCGGCGGGGTTATCATTGGATACACAACTCACGATCGTTGCCATCGCCAGTGAGGCAATAAATATTTTTTTCATGGTTATTATTATTTTAGTTTTTAAATTTTGCTAAAAATAATAATTTCTATACTATATTTATATTATAATCGATAAAAAATAAAAACGCCCTGAAAAAGATCAGGGCGTTTTGTATTATATCTTAGAAAGTAGATTTCTGAAGTTGGTCTTCTCATCAATGATTCTTCTCAGTTCTGAAACAGGAACTCTTTCCTGCTGCATTGTGTCTCTGTCTCTGATGGTTACCGTGTGATCCGTCAATGAATCGTGGTCTACTGTAATACAATATGGAGTACCAATGGCATCCTGTCTTCTGTAACGTTTTCCGATGGCATCTTTTTCTTCGTAGAATAAGTTGAAATCATATTTCAGATCGTTGAAGATTGTTTCTGCATATTCTGCCAGACCATCTTTCTTCATCAGTGGAAGGATAGCTGCTTTAATCGGTGCCAGTGCCGGAGGTAAAGATAAAACTGTTCTTTCGGAACCGTCTTCCAATACTTCATCTCTCAGGCAGTGTGAGAAAATAGAAAGGAATAACCTGTCAAGACCTACAGAAGTTTCCACTACATAAGGAACGTAGTTTTCATTTCTTTCAGGATCGAAGAACTGTAGTTTTCTTCCGGAGAACTTTTCATGAGCTTTCAGGTCGAAGTCTGTTCTTGAGTGGATCCCTTCCAGTTCTTTAAACCCGAATGGGAAATTAAACTCGATATCAGCCGCAGCATTGGCATAATGGGCCAGTTTTTCGTGATCATGGAATCTGTAATTTTCATCACCTAATCCAAGGGCCAGGTGCCAGTTCAGACGCTTTTGTTTCCATTGTTCGTAGAATTCAAGTTCTGTTCCCGGGGCCACAAAGAATTGCATTTCCATCTGTTCGAATTCACGCATTCTGAAGATAAACTGTCTTGCAACAATTTCATTTCTGAAGGCCTTTCCGATCTGTGCGATCCCGAAAGGAAGCTTATGACGTGAAGTTTTCTGTACGTTCAGGTAGTTGACAAAGATCCCCTGAGCTGTTTCCGGTCTGAGGTAAAGGTCCATGGCGCTGTCAGCAGAAGCTCCCAGTTTGGTTCCGAACATCAGGTTGAACTGTCTTACTTCCGTCCAGTTTTTAGAACCGGTATCAGGATCTGCAATTTCAAGCTCCTCGATCAAAGCCTTTACATCAGCAAGATCTTCATTTTCTAATGATTTTGCCAGCCTTGAAAGAATAGCTTCTCTTTTTGCCTTGTATTCCAGAACTTTTGGGTTCGTTGCCACAAACTGGTCTTTATCGAAAGCATCTCCGAATCTCTTCGCAGCCTTTTCTATTTCTTTCTTCTCTTTATCTTCAATTTTAGCGCAGTAATCTTCCACCAAAACATCTGCTCTGAAACGTTTTTTGGAATCTTTATTGTCAATCAGCGGATCGTTGAAAGCGTCTACGTGGCCTGATGCCTTCCATGTGGTAGGGTGCATCAGAATTGCCGAATCAATACCCACAATATTTTCGTTAAGCTGTACCATCGCTTTCCACCAGTATTGTTTGATATTATTTTTGAGTTCGGCCCCGTTCTGTCCATAATCATAAACAGCGGATAAACCATCATAGATCTCACTGGAAGGGAAAATAAACCCGTATTCTTTAGCGTGAGAAATTACTTTCTTGAAAACATCTTCTTGCTTTGCCATAATTTTTTTACGTCTGAAGTGCAAAAATAGCAATTTGGATCCAAAATCATGAAATTCAACCGAAAAAGCAGTAAATAAAAGTACAAATATTTACTTTTTGAATATTGGGAGCCGGGAACCTGATTGCAACGGCATCCTTTTTTGTTACGGCTTCCGCTTCGCTCCAGCCGCAACAAAAAAGGATGCCGTTGCAATCAGGGCTGGATAGAAACAGGAATAAAAATTCCTTCAATAGTATTTATTGTAAGGCAATTTGCCGACATTTGACTGACTTAAAACTCTGCAATGAAAAAATCAGGCTTTCTTATTTTAATTTTTGTTGTGCTGGCTCCGATTGTATGGGGGCAAAAGATTCCTGAAGGGAAAGTGGTTACCACCTACATTACAGCTAAAATGTTACATAATAAAATTGGTGAAAATCCTAAGCGGAGAGTTACCGTATATCTTCCGCCCGGTTATGAAAAATCTTCAAAAAGATATCCGGTTATTTATTTTTTACATGGTTTTTTCTGGAGTGACAGTTTATTGATCAGCAGGGATAAAATGAACCATATTATTGACCGCGCTATCAGTTCCGGGAAAATAAAACCTGTGATGATGGTGATGCCGGATGAAAGTACCGTTTTTAAAGGAAGCTTTTATGCCAATTCAAAATCTTCGGGAAACTGGTCGGATTTTACTTCAACAGAGCTGGTGAATTTTATTGATAAAAATTTCAGAACCATTGCGGATAAAGACAGTCGTGGAATTACGGGACATTCCATGGGAGGGAACGGAGCGCTGCGGAATGCCTTTCTGCATCCTGAAATATTCTCTTCCGTTTATGCACTTTCGCCGGCAGTTACTGATGCCCGGTTTTTTGCTCTCAATGAAATTGATCTGTATAAAAACAGCAGGAATATTAAAGATATTGCAGACCTTTCAAAAAAAGAGAATGCAAGAGTCAGTATTATTTTTGCTATTGCAAGAGCTTATAACGGAAATGAAAATAAGCCGCCTTTTTATGCCGATTTCCCATATTCCTTTGATGGCGATGAATTGAAAGTTGATGCTTCTGTTCTTCAGGAATTAAAGAAAAACTCTACATCTGAATTGATCTTTTCTCATTATGAAAATATCAAAAAACTGAAGGCCATAAAATTTGACTGGGGAAGAAACGATGAACTGAAACATCTTCCCATAAGTTGTATGAGCCTAAGTAAAAATCTTGAAATGCTGAAAATAAAACATGAAGCAGAAGAATATATCGGCACACACGGCAGTGAAGTCAGCAGGGAAAACGGAAGAATTGAAAATCAGGTGCTGCCGTTTTTTAATGAACATCTGAAGTTTGAAGAATAATCAAAAAACCTCTACTTTTGTCCCATGTTAGAAATTCTTTATCGTGACGAGCATATTATTGCCATCAACAAGCCCAGCGGGCTACTGGTTCATAAATCTTTTTATGCCGGAGAAGCCGATACTTATGCTATTCAGGAGCTGAAGAAACAGATTGGACAGAAAGTGTTTCCTGTACACCGGTTAGACAGGAAAACTTCGGGAGTCCTGCTGTTTACTTTAGATAAAGATACTCTTAGAGTCATGAGCGAGCAGTTTGCATCACGTGAAGTGGAGAAGAAATATCTGGCAATTCTTCGTGGTTGGGCTAAAGAAGAAGAAACCATCGATTACGACCTGGTTAATGAAAATGAAGTCAAGCAAAATGCTGTTACGTATTATCGTCGTTTGCAGACTTCGGAAATAGATTTACCCTTTTTAAAACATCAGACTTCGAGATATTCTTTGGTGGAAGCCATTCCTGAAACGGGAAGATTTCATCAGTTGAGAAAACATTTTAAACATATTCTGCATCCTATTTTAGGCTGCAGGAAGCACGGTTGCAATAAACAGAATAAGTTGTGGCTTCAGACATTTGACATCAACAAAATGACGCTCCATGCCCATCAATTGATTTTTAATCATCCTGTTTCTAATGAAAGGATTACGGTAAATGCCACTATAGATGAAGAGTTCAAAAGAGTAGGGGATATTCTGAAATTCGATCTGAGTGCATACTCTTAATTAGAACCTTAAGGATGGGATTTCTAAGAATCTCATTCCATGTAGCGGATAATGGAGATATTTCTCTATTATTTTAACGCAATGCTCGCAAAGTTTACTGATCAATAACTTTTATTTCCGATCGCAAAGGCACTTCGTTCAGCAAAGGCTGATAGTGTGTACTTCGTTTAGTGAAACGCCCTTGCGAACAAAATTGTTTTTAGGTTGTGTTATATTTCTTTGCGATCGTAGCGTTAAAATATTTTGCTCATCTGCAGCGTACACAGATTTTTTCCGGCTTATAGATCTTATATATCAAACATTTCGATAAAATATCATACATCAATCGAGCATTAATTTTAAAATGAGTAATTTTGTAAAACTTTTTTTCAATGTACAAATCGCTCATTCGTCCGGTTCTTTTTAAATTCGATCCTGAAGAAGTACATCACTTTACTTTTTCAATGCTTAAGAATTTTGGATTTCTCACTAAATTATTTTTCCCGAAACCTGTTGAAGACAAACGTCTGGAAAGAGAAGTTTTCGGATTGAAATTTAAAAATCCTGTGGGACTGGCTGCCGGTTTCGATAAAAATGCCGTATTGTTCAATGAACTGGCAGACTTAGGTTTCGGATTCGTTGAAATTGGAACTGTAACTCCAAGAGCCCAGGCAGGAAATCCTAAGAAAAGGCTGTTCCGTCTTATAGAAGACGGAGGAATCATCAACAGAATGGGATTCAATAATGACGGCCTTGAAGCAGCTATTGAAAAATTAAAATCCAACAAAGGAAAAATTATCATCGGTGGAAACATCGGAAAAAATACAGATACAAAACCTGAAAACTACACCCAGGATTATCTGGACTGTTTTGAAGGGCTTCATCCTCATGTAGACTATTTTGTACTGAATGTAAGCTGCCCGAATGTAGGAAGCCACGCCAAATTGGAAGATGTGGAATATCTGAGAGAGCTGATTACGGAAGTAAAAAAGATAAACCAGTCAAAAGCTGTACGGAAACCGATACTCCTGAAAATCGCACCGGATCTTAATAACAATCAGTTAGACGAAATCATTGAGCTGATCGCAGAAACAAAGATTGATGGTATTGTAGTTTCCAATACATCAGTCAACAGGGAAGGCCTGAAAACATCTCCGGAAGCTTTAGAGCAGATCGGAAATGGTGGATTGAGCGGAAAACCTATCCGTGAGAGAAGTACAAAAATGATCAAATATCTTTCTGATAAAAGTAACAGGGCTTTCCCGATCATCGGGGTAGGAGGAATTCATTCGGCCAAAGATGCCATGGAAAAACTGGATGCCGGAGCAAGCCTGATTCAGCTGTACACAGGGTTTATTTATGAAGGCCCGGAACTCATCAACGATATCAATAAAGAAATTCTGAAAAGAGCAGGCAGATTACCAAGATAAAACAAAAAGAGAGTTCAGTACGGGCTCTCTTTTATTTTGATTTTACTACAGAAGATTTTTTTGTGTCTACAGTCAAAATATAAGCAGGTGAAGAATAGGATTTTGGCACTTTAAACTGAAGGATATCCGGATCTTTAGTCTTTATCTTCTGAGTTTCAAATATTCCTTCCAGACAGCTTTCGGTAAGGAATTCCTCGTAACGTTTATAATTCCAGTCCTTGGTAAAATAAAGAACCCGGTATCCTTTTTCTCCTTCACCCGCTCCGCATCTGCCACATGCATTAAGGTTGGAAGAATGGTTAAAATATAATAGAACACGGTTGCCTTTTTCTCCGGAAACGTAAGAGATCAGCTCATTTCCACCATAGATATTAATAACATCAAAGGTGTTGATTCTTTTGTTATTGGGTAAAACCAGATAATTATTGTAACGGTAGATCATATCATTCCCTGTAAAAAGTTGGGCAGGTTGGGATTTGCCTTTATTGCCAACATAAAAACTTCCTGTAACCGGATTTTCTTTAACCCTATCCTGCCCGAATAAAATAGTTTCTTTCGGATTTAAATTTTTGACAATCTCTGCTACGTTTTCAACGTCCTTTGGTGAATTGATCTTTTCTTTAAACTGTCTGGAAATCTGCTGGTGTCTGGAACCGAAATGATATAAGGAGAGTTTGCCATAATCATAAACCCCGGTCAGGGGGATTTTCTTCTGATACTTATCGTAATAATACCACCCGTTGACAAAATGCTGGTATAAGTTGCAGTCCGGGATGCCATCATAGTGAAGCTGTAAGGTAACAGGAACTCCTGCAATTTCTCCTTTGAAAATTTGCGAAGAATCCGTTACAGTTTTTAATTCAACTTTCTGACAGAGGGCAAATGTGAGGGAAAAGAAGAGGAATGCAGCAAAAATTTTTTTCATGGTTGGGTTATCGTGGTTTTTAGTTTTTTAAATGAAAAAATGGGCTATTGTGTAGATGATCAGTCCTACAAGTCCTCCTACCAGTGTTCCGTTGACCCGGATAAACTGAAGGTCTTTTCCTACTTCCAGCTCAAGTTTTTCACTCAGTTCCTTGCCCTGCCAGTTCCCGACGGTATTACTGATGAGGTTTCCAAACTGATGGGTATTTTTAAGGATGTATTTATAAGCGGTGAAACGCACCCAATGATCAATTTTATTCTGAAGATTTTCGTCTGTCTTTAAATTCTGTGCAAATTCATTCAGGTTTTTAGAAAGGTAGTTTTTCAGGGCAGAATGATCTTCCTGGAGTTCTTTCATCAGGGTCTTTTTGATAGAAATCCAGATGTCATTGGAATATTCATCCAGTTTTTCATTTTTCAGAAGTCCGTTTTTAATGGTTTTAAATTCTTCATCCCATTTCGGATCTTCCTTCAGATCAATAGAGAATTCATGGATCTTCTGAGTGATCAGTGCTCTGACCTCATGCTGCGGATCTTCCTCTATTTCTTTAAAGAATTCAGAAAGTCCGGCTGCAATTTTATCTGCAATTTTATGATCTACAAATGATGGAATAAAAGAATAGCTTCCTTTCTTTACCCGCTCCTGGATCATTTCATCATTTTCGGTAATATATTCTTTGATCTGCTTAGAAAGATTGGTGATGATCCTTTGATGGTCATTCTTTTCCAGAATATATCCGATTCCGTTACCTACCACCCTATTAAGTTTGATATCACCGGTCATTTCGGAAACCTTATTGCTGATAAACCGGCTGACGGTAGAATCATCCAACTTATTCAGTATGTCCAGCACAATATCGGATAAGTTTCTGATCAGGATATCCTGGCTTTTCTCTTTCACCAGCCATTCGCCAACGAAATTGGAAATCTTGAGCTTTTGAATATAAGGACGTATATTCTGAGGCGAAAGAAAATTGCTGACCACAAAGCTCCCCAGATTATCTCCCAGTCTCTGTTTGCTGTTTTCAATCAGATTGGTATGGGGAATCGGAAGCCCCAGAGGATGACGGAAAAGTGCTGTTACGGCAAACCAGTCAGCCAAAGCTCCTACCATGGCAGCTTCAGAAAAGGCCCGTACATAGCCGATCCAATGGGAACTGTTTGATTTCTGTAAAATGGTCGTAACGATGAAAATAACGGCCATCAGGACAAATAATCCTGTAGCAAACGCTTTATATTTTCTGAGCTGTTTTCTTTTTGCTTCGTCATTCATATTCTCAAATTTACTAAATTTGGTCATGGAACTATTTACTATTAAACCACAAAAGTCACAAAAGTTTTATTGTAAACATATCAGACCACTTAAGCCAGTTTACACTATGTAGTTTTATAAGTTCATATAACTAAAATGGACTTTAATATGGTTAATATATTACTTCTTACACTTAAGTTTTTTATAAGGCTTTTGTAGTGAAGAAATAAATAATTAAAATTTACGATGAAATTTTTATTTTCAGTCATCATATTAACCCTTGTGCACTCATGCACGCAGAAATATCAACCTATTAAAATCTCCCCTATGGAAAATACAGAAGCAAAAAACAATCCATACTATTCCAGAACAGACACTGCCCAACTCAATATTTCCAATGAAGAATGGAAAAAAATCCTTGCTCCGGATCTGTACGCCATTGCCAGAGAAGCTGCAACAGAAAGAGCTTTTACCGGAAAATACAATGAATTTGATGAGGTAGGGGATTATTATTGTGCCGTTTGCGGAAATCATCTGTTCCGCTCTACTTCCAAATTTGCAAGCAGCTGTGGCTGGCCGAGTTTCTTTGAGGCAGATAAGGAAGGTGTTTATTATAAAAGAGATACAACTTATGGAATGGAAAGGGTTGAGGTACTTTGCAAAAGATGTGATTCTCATTTAGGACATGTCTTTGATGACGGTCCCAAGCCTACAGGACTGAGGTATTGTATGAATTCTATCAGTCTGGAATTTGTTGCAGATACTCAGAAATAAAATAAAACCACCTATGACAGGTGGTTTTTAAGTTTTTAAGAGGATAATAATCCTGCTGCTTTAAGTTTATCTTCCAGATCTTTTAATCTTAGCCATACATCTTGTGCCGTTGCCGATGATGAAGGTTCAGGAGCTGTAAGTGCATCAGCCTGTGTTCCTATGGACTTCCAGCCTGCTGAGCTTCCACTGTCTGTTTTCACCCATAGCATTTTATTGCCCCCATCATTATTGATATAAATACTTCCCGGATTAGCTGCTACGGTTGGACTTCCATTGCCATAAAAAAGACCTCTGTCTTCTTTACTTCCGTCAGAGGTTGCCCATCTGAATCCTTTTTCTGCATATAGAGAACTGCCATAGAATCCTTTTCCTTCTCCGGTTACAAAGAATACTTCATTATTAGAAACATCTAGCCCACTATAAAGTGTAAATGCGGAAGAGGCCTGGTTTCGTAAGGTCAATACAGGATTTGCGGAATTTGTAGTTAATAAGTTTCCACTGTTCGTTTCATAAGAATTTTCATCTCCAAGGTCTTCTATCGAACCTTTATAAAGTCCAAAACCTTTTGAAATGACCTGACATCTTTTAGAGTGTTCATCAAATTTGATCGTGTAGAGCGGGTTGTTTGGGTTTTCCATTCGTGGTGCCACAATAGTATTGCTTTCTCCGGTTATCTGTGCTGCTACAGCATTGTCAGGATCATTGTCTTCGAAAGACGGATAAAGGAATCTGTTATTATTATAAGGATGGAGATTGATTTGTTTATCATCCATAAGTATATGGAATGTTTTAACCTTCGGGAAACTGGTACTATGGTTGAATGTTCCACCATAGAAAGTATTTTCATTGATATAGCCTTGGACATCATTTTTCTCGAATTTCAGATTGATTTCATTGTCGTGAAAATAGTTGAGAAAGAAGGTGTTATATGAAATCCCACCACCTCGGCCATTATCAGAATATAATAATGTCCCTATTTTAAAGCCGGTCACCCTCTTAATTTCAATGGTCGAAGCGATCACATTCATAATTACTATCCCTGTTGAGTCTGAGTCATTATAATTTTTTTTTGAACAATTAAGACCCTGGATATTTAATCCTGCCAATGAATCCTTTGTAGGTTGAGTAATAGCAGGGCCATGAGTTCCTATAACAATAGCATTTCCGGTAAAGGAGTCTTTTACATTTAAGTTACCCTCAATTTTTATTGTTGTATTGGGAGCAACATCTATATTAACGGTTTCGGCGATATCATAATCACCATTGGGAATATATAGAGACCTGTAATTGTATTTTTTTGCAAGCTTTATTCCCTTAATGATAGCAGCTGAAGTATAGCCTCTGTCATCAGTACCATTATTAAGACCAAATCTTCTTACATTAATAGGATGCCCTCCCATATAGTCTTCAAGGACATAGGTATTTCCGGAATGTTCAAGGTAGATAACTCCATCGTCAGTGTTAATGGTCGAAGGAATTGAAGAACCATTATGAAGAAACGTAGTAGTTGGATAATAGTTTAACGTTTCATTGGTAGCGGGGTTTACAAGTTGTATTGACATATTAATTTTATTTTTTGTTATTCTTAAATATTGAAGTTTTTTAAGTATTGATATTAAATTATTCACAGAATCAGGAAGTTAAAGTTTCTTAAATAGCGTTAAACTTTTTTCGTTTTTACCTGGTGCGTAATGATGTTTTTATAATTTTGCCCCACTAATTTGGATTTATATATTATTGAATGAAAGGATTTTATAGCGTAATAGGCCTTGTTTACATGGTTACGACCTCATTCTACATTTCTCCAAGAGTGGCGGTAAAGAATGAAAATTTCAAGACGGCAAAGACTGAAAGAGTAACTGTAGCTGACGACACGAAATCTGAGAAGAATACAACTGCTGTTTCTTCATCAGAAGCATTATACCAATCAATTGCATTTGACCCGGGTCATGAACTGAACTATGAAGTATTCTCAAAAGCATTGACAGGTTACGAAAACTTAAAGAAAGCAGGATTGCTTACCCAGGATTCGCATTTATTGACTATCTGCGATTTTTCTATGTCTTCCAATACCAAAAGACTTTGGGTTATTGACCTTGAAGACAAAAAAGTCCTGTTCAACTCATTGGTTGCCCATGGTAAAAATACCGGCGAAGAATTTGCAACGAATTTTTCTAACAGGGAAAGTTCGTTACAGAGCAGCTTAGGATTTTATATCACGGATGCAACGTATCAGGGGGACAACGGATATTCTTTAAAACTGTTGGGCATGGACAAGGGATTCAATGATGCAGCTTACAGAAGAGCGATTGTAATGCACGGAGCCAATTATGTAAGTGATGAATTTGCTGCTATGCACAAAAGGATTGGACGAAGCTGGGGATGCCCCGCAGTACCGAGAGAGCTGACACAGCCGATCATCAATACCATAAAGGGAAGAAATCTGCTGTTTATTTACTATCCTGATCAGAATTACCTTTCCTCTTCGGAGTGGTTGAAAGCGCAAGTATAAGATAAGGCAGTCAGTTTTGGCTGCTTTTTTTATGTATGGCTAAATCTGAACAATATTCTGTGGTCTTTAAATTTAAGGTATAGATCATTTTTTCTGTTTAAATAATTATTTTGTAAATCCTGCAGGAAATTTTACTGAAACAAAAGTATTGACGGACAGCGACAAAACAAGTCGTATTATAATTAATTTTTAAAGATCTTTAGAATCAGAAAATTATGACTTGCACAGCACTTATTTTTTATCCACAGAGTAAATAAAAAAATCCCTGTATAGCAGTCATACAGGGATTTACAATTATTTTAATCTGAAAAACTATCTGAATTTCTTGAAAACCAAAGTCGCATTATGACCTCCGAATCCAAAGGCATTACTCAATGCAAAATTGATTTCCTTCTCTTTTGCTTCCCCGAAAACAATATTGATATCTTTAGGAATACTTTCATCAATACTGTGAAGGTTGATCGTAGGAGGAATAATGCTGTTTTGAATGGCCTTGATAGAAAGGATCGCTTCAACGGCTCCTGCTGCACCCAATAAATGCCCGGTCATAGATTTTGTGGCACTGATGTCAAGATTTTTACTTCCCTTAAATGCATTATTGATGGCTTTCAGCTCTATAAGATCTCCAAGTGGAGTAGAAGTAGCATGCGGGTTGATATAATCGATATCTTCCATATTGGCTCCCGCTTCCTTCACTGCCAGTTGCATTGCTTTGATGGCTCCTGCACCTTCAGGATGAGGGGCGGTCATGTGATAAGCATCTGCAGTCATGGCAGCACCAGCTAATTCTGCATAGATTTTTGCTCCCCTTGCCACAGCATGTTCATATTCTTCAAGAACCAAAGCCCCTGCACCTTCACCCATTACAAAACCGTCTCTTTCGGCATCATAAGGACGACTGGCAGTGGCAAAGTCATCATTTCTGGTAGACATGGCCTTCATAATAGAGAAACCTCCTATGGAAGCCGGAGTGATAGCCGCTTCAGAACCACCACTGATGATTACTTTCGCCTTTCCGAGACGGATATAGTTGAAGGCATCCATCAATGCTGTATTTCCGGTTGCACAGGCTGAGACAGTAGTATAGTTGATTCCCTGAAGCCCATATTTCATAGAAATCATTCCGGAAGCCATATTGGCGATGAACTTGGGAACAAAGAACGGATTAAAACGTGGGGTACCATCACCCTGGGCGAAATCCATCACCTCCTTTTCAAAAGTCCACATTCCGCCTTGTCCTGTTCCCCAGATCACTCCGGTATCAAACGGATCCATATTCTCCAGTTCCAGTCCGGAATCCTGAATCGCTTCTGCGGATGCGTACATGGCATATTGTGTAAACAGATCACTTCTTTTAATCTCATTATGATTCAGATATACTTTGGGATCAAAATTTTTGACCTCACAAGCGAAGTGTACCTTAAATTTTTCTGTGTCGAAATGGGTGATTAATCCTGCACCACTGGTGCCCTTAATGCTGTTTTGCCAAAAATCTTCAACATTATTTCCCAAAGGTGTCACAGCACCTAATCCTGTAATGACAACTCTTTTCATATTGTAGTTACTAATTTTAAATCGATTAGACTTTCATGAGATAAACCCGGTTTACCCATGTTTCATTTTGCTCATTTCTTTAAGCATCTGAATTTTCGTCTGCAATATTATCAATTTTCTTTCGCTGCAGACGAATAATAAAGCATATTATTTAATGCATAATAAAAAGATTTTATCTTTTCAAGCCATTTTTAGGGTAAATATTACTTTTCTAAAATCATGGTTATCCCTTGTCCGCGGGCAGCACAAATGGATATAAAACCTTTTCCGTGCCCTTTTTCATGCAGGAGTTTTGCAAGGGTCGCGATAATTCTTCCGCCGGTTGCCGCAAAGGGATGGGCAGCAGCCAGACTTCCACCTTTCACATTCAGCTTATCTCTGTCAATACTTCCTAATGCTTTCTCCAGTCCGAATTTTTTCGCAAGATCATCATTTTCCCAGATTTTAATGGTAGCCAGGACCTGAGCTGCAAAAGCTTCATGAATTTCATAATAATCAAAATCTTCCAGATTCATCCCTGCTTTCTTCAGCATTCTTTCTGCTGCAAAAACCGGGGCGAGAAGTAAGTTTTGTTTGTTTTCTACATATTCTATCCCTGCCAGTTCCGAAAACGTGATATAAGCCAGTATAGGAAGATCATTGGCTTTTGCCCATTCTTCACTCGCCAGCAGAACTGCTGAAGCTCCATCGGTAAAAGGAGTGGAGTTTCCTGCAGTTAAAGTTCCGTTCTGCTTATCAAAAGCAGGTTTCAGCTGGGATAATTTTTCTAAACTGGTATCTCTTCGCAGGTTATTGTCTTTATCAAGACCGAAAGCAGGAGTAATCATATCATTAAAAAAACCTTCATCATAAGCTTTGGCCATATTCTGATGGCTCCTGAATGCCAGTGCATCCTGTTCTTCTCTTGGGATATTGTAATATTTTGCAGTGATTTCAGTATGTTCACCCATTACCAATCCTGTTTTCGGTTCCTGCCCTTTGTAAGGGATAGGCATCCAGTCTTTTAATTTCGGACTGAATAACTGCTTCAGTTTTCCAAAAGCAGATTTTTCTTTATTGGCTTTTAACAAGGCTTTTCTGAGTCTGGGAGAAGATTCAAAAGGAATATTGCTCATCGCTTCAACACCGCAGGCGATACCGCTTTCGATCTGTCCAAGCGCAATCTTATTTCCGATATAAATGGCTGCTTCAATACCTGTATCACAAGCCTGCTGCAGGTCACATGCCGGAGTAGCCGGATCAAGTGAAGTATTCATGACGGTTTCCCTGATGAGGTTGCTTTCGGAGATATGTTTAATCACTGCGCCTCCGGCAACTTCTCCAAGCCGCTTTCCTGTCAGATGGTAACGGTCAATAAGTCCGTTGAGTGCTGACAGCAGAAGCGCCTGGTTTCCCTGGTCTGTGTAAGCAGTATTCATTCTGGCAAAGGGGATTCTGTTATATCCTACAATAGCCACTCTTTTTGTTTCCATATCGTGTAATTTATGATGGATGGATGTTTAATTCATGATCAATCATATAAGAGATCCTGTCTAAAGCATGGTTCAGAAAACTTTGATCACCCATGGTTTTTGAAAGCAGTATTCCGCCTTCAATCAGCATAATAAATGTTGAGGCATATTGGGCGGCGTCAATTTTTTCACTGATCTCTTTATTTTTCTGTCCCTGCCGGATCACTGATGAAACTTTGTCTATCCATAGCTGAAAAGAATTTTTAACCTGTTTTTTAAGGGCAGGAAAAGAATCATCTGCTTCTGTTGCTGCGTTCATGAGAGGGCAGCCTCCGTTTGAAAAAACAACCGGCCAGTTTTTTCTGTAAAAATCAACAAAAGCATGAAGTTTATCCGGAGAACTGGAAAACTCATCCCCGAAAGAACGGCTGAGGGTTTTGCTCAGTAATCCTGCATTGTATTTATAAACTTCTATGGCGACTTCATCTTTGTTTTCAAAATTTCCGTAAATGCTCCCTTTGGTAAGTCCGGTTGCTTGTGTGATGTCTGAAAGCGATGTAGAAATATACCCCTTTGTATTAAATAGAGTAGCTGTTTTCTCAATGATGTGCTGTTTTGTTTTTTCTGCTTTTGACATTGAACGTGTTTATAATAATGCAAATATACAAAAATATACCACTCGGTATATTTTATTGGAAAATTAAATCTGAGTAAGATTTTAAACTCAGATTTAATGATCTTTTACCTTTATCCTACTGCTCTAAAGTAGCATTTAAAGTGATTTCAAAGTTGAAAGCAGCACTTACAGGGCATCCTTCCTCTGCTATTTTAGCATATTTCTGGAATTCTTCATTTGAAATTCCCGGCACTTTAGCGGTTAAGGTCAGTTCAGATTTCGTGATTTTTCCAATGTTGGGATCAAGAGTGATAACAGAAGTTGTTTTCAGCTCTTCGGGATTGTATCCTGCCTGTGAAAGTTCTGCATCCAGTTTCATGGTGAAACATCCTGCGTGTGCAGCTGCCAGCAGCTCTTCAGGATTGGTTCCCACACCATCCGCAAAACGGCTGTTGAAAGAATATTGAGTCTGGTTTAAAGTTGTACTCTGAGTAGTTAGATGTCCTTTACCTTCTTTAATGGTACCGTTCCAAACGGCTGTTGCGTTACGTCTCATAATGTTTGTTTTTTTTGTTTTTAATATTGTTTGATTTTGATGTTACAAAGATAGATCAGTCAGGAAGCAGATTCAATAGATAAAAAGACTTAAATATTGTACTTTTTTCCCGACGAGTAATTTTTCTTAAAGTTTGCAGGAGTGCTTCCGGTTTTTCCTGTGAAAAGCCGGTTAAAATAAGCAGGATCTTCATAGCCCAGATCATAGGCAATTTCCTTTACAGGTTTATCAGTGTAGAACAGCAGTCTTTTGGCTTCCAGTAAAATTCTGTTGATGATGAATTGGTTCGGGGAATCCAGATTAAGGTTTTTAAATTTATGCGTTAACGTTTTCGGAGCCAGATGAAGCAGGGCTGCATAATCTGCTACATTGTGTTTTTCCCTGAAATGAATTTCCAGATGCCGGCTGAAATCTCTGAATATATCAAGCTCACTGCCGGGAATTTTTATTATATCGTTATCCAGGTTCTCTTTTTTCCATTTTCTGGTTGCCCGGATGATGATCTGCTTTACATATGTTCTGATCATTTCTTCCGCAGAAGAATCATTCCACTCAAGCTCATCCTGAATGTTCTGAAATAGGTTTTTCATCAGTAATACTTCGGAATCATCAAGTTCTACAAATGGAATTTCAAATACATTGTGAAAGAGTAATCCGTCACAGGCCACCTCTTTATCATGAATCTGGATACAGTAAAAATCACGGTTATAATGAAGAAGTATAGATTCTTCTTTTCCGTTTTTTATATGCAGATGCTGGCCGGTAAGGAAAAACAGGGAAGGTTTTTTGACGTGATAATGATTGAAATCTACCGTAAGATCATATCCTGAAGGAATAAAAAATACTTTAATATCTGTTTTAAACTGATTGCTGTTGAAATCCTCCAGATTCTCTTCTGAAAAAAACTTCAGCCCAAGTCTTTTATACTGATCTTCAAAAATAAGGGATTGCGGCATATTTTAACTTTAGCTTAAAGATACAAAAAAGACCTCAGGAATCTGTATTTGTTCTGGTTTGCATATGAAATCAGAATAAAAAAACTAAAATATGTTTTTACATTGATATTATTTTATCAATTTTACAAATATTTGTACTGCCAACTCAATTATTAACCCTTTTTTCAAAACTGCCTGCATGAGCGAATTAGAAAATATTCTCAGAGAAATAACTCCACTATCTCCTGAAGACAGTTTTCTGGTATTTGACAGAATCAAAGCCTCATTTGACTTTCCTTACCATTATCATCCTGAAATTGAAATAAATTTTATCTACAAAGGCAAAGGGTACCGCAGAATGATCGGGGATCATACCGGTGAGATAGGGAATATAGAACTGGTACTGGTAGGACCGAACTTACCTCACTGCTGGGCCAACTACCGATGCAAAAACAGGAAGACCCACGAGATTACAGTTCAGTTTAACCAGGATTTCTTTAACCAGTCTCTGATGGAAAAAAATATCCTGAAACCCATCAATAATCTCATGAAAGATTCCATCCGGGGAATTCTTTTCTCTACGGAAACGGCTGAAAAACTGAAAGATTCATTTCTCAATTTATCTAAAATGAACAGTTTTGAATCTTTTATCGAAATTATGAAGATTTTGAATGAACTGGCCACGGCAGAAGACAAAACTCTTCTGTCATCCTACAGCATAGAGCTTGAAACCTTTGCTGATAATGATAAAATGAAACGGATTCATGATTTTGTCCATAAGAATTTTGAAAACAAAATCACCCTGGATAAGGTGGCTTCGCTGGTCAATATGAGCAATGTGACCTTCAACCGGTTTATTAAAAAAAGAACCGGAAAAACATTTATCAATTATCTGAATGAGATCAGGATCAGCTATGCAGCCCGCTGGCTGATGGAAAAAAATCTTACTGTTTTTGAAATTGCCTTTGAAGCAGGTTTTAACAATATTGCGAATTTTAATAAGGTCTTTAAGTCGATCAAAAAAACAACACCTACTGAATTCAGAGAACAGTTTAAGGGGGTGAAAAAGATAGAATAACAGAGCCCGGAATTTATTCTCCAAACTTTTTTATTGATCATTATTCTAAAATAAATCCACTTTTATTGATTGTTGGGTTGATGGTGTATTTTATTGATATGTAGTGTGTTATTTACTTTTATTTTTAGCCGCTGAAAAAATAATATCGTTTTATGATAAAATAGTATTATATCAGACTGGCAACAAAATTTAGATTTGTCAATGTGAATTAAATCTTAACAAAACTTTAAATAATTTAATACATAAACAGCAAAATATTGCTGAAAAAACAATAATCTCTGTGTATTGAAAATATGAAGTAATGTGATTGATTCTCAATTAAATCTAACGAATCTAAACCTTATGAGAAAAGCAGTTATACCCGTTCTGTTCGTTTTTTCACTTTCTGCCACCGCACAGGAAAAAAAATCGGCTGACACTACGAAGACAACCAACATTCAGGAGGTCGTAGTCACCTCTTTGGGGATCAAAAGGCAGGCACGCTCCCTGACGTATTCCAGCCAGCAGATTGGCGGCGATGAGCTTACAGAAGTGAAAACTCCCAATCTATTAAATTCGATCAATGGAAAAGTTTCCAATGTGCAGGTAAACAGAACCAATGGGGTAGGAAGCTCCGTAAGGGTGATTATGAGAGGAGATAAGTCTGTAAACACTACACAACCGCTGTATGTAATTGATGGAATTCCTATTATCAATGGAACAGGAAAATCAGCAGATATCGGGCAGTATTCCAATATGCCTGATCCCGGAGATGTATTGAGCTCCATCAACCCTGATGATATTGAAAGCATCAACTTCCTGAAAGGAGCTTCTGCTTCAGCATTGTATGGATCTGCCGGAGGAAACGGTGCTATTCTGATTACTACGAGAAAAGGACGTGCGGGGAAAAGTGCAATCACTTACAGCAGCAGCCTTACAGTGGAAAGAGCGTACAGTCTTCCCAAGCTTCAGCAAAGTTATTTGTCCTATGATCCAGCTGTTGCGGGCCAGCAGCCGGGCCAGTCAACGGAAAGCTGGGGTGCAAAAGGAGCATCTAAGGATTATCTTAAAGATTTTCTGCAGACAGGAACAACCTGGGTCAACAGCCTTTCATTCCAGTCCGGAAACGAAAGATCAACGAATTACTTTTCTATTGGAAATACCACCAATAAAGGAGTGGTTCCTATAAGCTATTTTGATCAGTATAATATATCTTTCAGAAATTCAAGTAAGTTTCTGGATGATAAGCTGACGTTGGATGCCAATTTTATCGGTTCATTACAGGAAAGCAAGAACAGACAGACACCGGGAGCTTCTTTTTCTCCTTTAACAAGTTTGTATTGGTTGCCAAGAGGGGTTGATTTTGATCAATATGGACCTGATAATTATTCCTATTTAAACAAAGAAAGATTTTTGCCTGCTCAAAACTGGTGGGAAGTTAACCCGGATGGAAGTTTCAAAGGAAACCCGGTAACCCAGAACCCTTACTGGATTCTAAACAGAAATCCTGTTACAGTAGCCAATAAAAATGCATATGGAGCCGTTGCGCTTTCCTATCAGATCAATCCGTGGTTATCTGCAAGAGTAAGAGGAAATTATAGCTGGAATATTTCAGATAGCCAGCGTGATATTGCTGCTTTTTCAGCACCGAGTTTATTGGCTGTGAATGAAGGTATTAATGGACGGATTCTAAAAAATACCTATGAGAACTCTTCTACCTATGGTGATGTGTTGCTTATCGGTAGCCCTAAAATAAATGAGACCATCTCCTTGGATTTTACAGTAGGGGCAAGTACTAACACGACAAGAAACAAAATAACACAGATAGATAATGCTTATTTGGTAATCCCTAACCTTTTCACTTTAAACAACCTTACATGGGGGTTGAAAAGGGCACCAGGGGATGGATATCATAATATCTATACCAACATGAAAAAACAGGTACAGTCTGTTTTTGCGAGTGCTTCCATAGGGTACAAAAATATGTTTTACGTAGATATGACCTTCAGAAACGACTGGGATTCCAGTTTGGCTTTAACCGGAAGAACTGGATTTGATTACGAATCTGTGGGGGCTAATGCTGTATTGTCTTCTGTCTTCAAACTTCCGGAAGTCATTAACTTCTGGAAAGTAAGAGGATCTTATGCAACGGTCGGATTGGGGTTGCCTACCAATATCTCCAATGCAATGATTGAATACAATAAGGGATATACCTATGGAGTAGATGCAGGAACACTTGTATTTCCAAGAAGTTCTTTTATTACAGATCCTAAGTATAAAGAATTATTTCCAAAACCTGAATTCAATAAAACGTTTGAGGCGGGTACCGAGCTGAGGATGTTGGATAATAGATTAAGTTTTGATATTACTTACTACAATTCCAATACAAGTAACCAGTTGCTGGAGACAAAGATAGATTCCTATTTTGGAGGATTGAAGCCGGGGTGGTACTATATTAATGCAGGAAAAATCCGTAATACAGGTTTTGAATCTTCATTATCTTATAAAGTTTTCAATTCAGAAAAATTCGGCTGGACCACTACCGTGAATGCCTCAGCCAACAAAAATAAAATTGTTGAATTATTTCCTTCAAGTCTGCCTGTTCCGGAAGAAACATTTTTCTCACTGGCCGGAGGGGGAGAATATACCAAGCTGAAGCTGGGAGGCTCTTTCGGAGATCTTTATGGAATTAAATTTAAGAGAGATGACCAGGGACGTATTCTGGTAAATGATAAAGGAGTTCCATTGGCAGAAAGCACCCCTACTTATCTGGGAAATCCGAACCCTAAGTTTATCATGGGATTCAATAACTCCTTTAATATTGGTAAGCTGGGAATTTCTTTCCTTATTGATGGTAAATTTGGAGGGAAAGTTCTTTCTCTTACAGAAAAAGCCAATGATTTGTATGGGGTAAGCCAGGCTACTGCCGATGCAAGAGATGCCGGAGGAGTATCTGTTCCGAACGCAGTATATGCCCCGGGAACTCCCAATGCCGGACAGGCTTACACCGGTCTGACGAATGCAAAAGATTATTATAAAACGGTAGGAACTACAGAAGGATACGGAAAAGGAATTGATGAAGCTTATCTGTATAGTGCTACAACAGTACGTTTACGCCAAGCTTCTATTTCATATACATTTGATATCAATTCAAAATATATGAAGAATGCAACGGTAAGTTTAGTGGGAACCAATTTATTCTTCTTCTACAAAAAAGCACCGTTTGATCCCGAGCAGGTATCAGGAAATACACCTGGTGGAGTTGGGGTAGATTCATTTGGACTTCCGGTTACCCGATCTATCGGATTATCATTAAAAGCGAACTTCTAACTTTTACAATTACTAAAAATGAAAATCAATCATATTAAAACATTTGTGTTCGGTGTTGCAGTGCTGTTTTCTGCTTCAGGATGTACCAATGACTTCGAAGAATATAATCAGCAGAAAGCGGGAGGACCTGAAAATTTTTATGCAGATTTTATTGCCGTTGTTGACCCAATGAAATCCATTCAGAGAGGACTGCAGTCAGACTATCAGCTATATCCTAATCTTAGCGCTGATATGTACAGCGGTATGTTTAGTACAGCCACACCATTTAACGGCGGGGTAAATAACCTTACCTATTCTATGATGGACGGATGGAACAATAGAATCATTGCCAGACAACAGGATATTTTTAATTATTCAATCATCATTGACAATGCCGCTGCGAATATCTATAAAGGAGTAGATTTTACAGGAACACTGGCTGTTAAAAAGGTACTGAAAGTCATTACGGCAGCAAGAGTTTCAGACAGTCACGGACCTGTGGTCTACAGCAAATATGAAAAACCCAATCCTAACGGGACTACTGATTTTGACTCTCAACAGGATGCTTATAATTATTTTATCGCTGATCTTAGTACTGCTATTGCCGACTTACAGAAAGTGGTTGCTACTTCTGCAACACAGAGTGTAGAAGATAAAACAGCTTTGAAAAAAGCAGATTTAGTATACGGGGGAAATATGGCTCAATGGGCAAAGCTGGCCAATTCTCTGAAACTGAGGCTGGCTATGAGAATGAGTTATGCCGATCCTGCAAAATCAAAACAATACGCAGAAGAAGCATTAGCGTCATCCGCAGGGCTGATTACCGATAATGCAGACAATGCCTTGCTCAGCGTAGGACAGTCTGAATTGAGCTTTATCATTTACTCATGGGGTGACTGTTTGATTGGAGCTCCTTTGATGGCGTATATGAACGGATATCATGACCCGAGACTTCCCGCTTATGCTATTCCTGCCAATGATGCAGACGTACAGGGAAAATATATAGGAGTACGTCAGGGAATTGATCTGTTAAACGGTAAATCAACCTATGGGGCTTTTTCACAACCGCAGGCAAAGTCAGCAACCGGTGATTACTTCTCCGGAACTGATGGTAAAATGAAACTGTTCACTGCTGCAGAAACCTGGTTCCTGAAAGCAGAGGCCGCCTTAAGAGGATATGCAGGAGCAGGTGACATTCAAACCAACTACACTACCGGAGTTCAGCAGTCTTTCGGCGAATGGGGGAAAAGTGCTAATGTGGGTGCTTATCTGGCTGATACTACTTCTACAGAAGCACCTTATGTTGACCCTAAAAATGCAGCAAATAACATTCCTCTTGGAGATCCTCAGCTAAGTACCATCACCATTGCATGGAATAACAGCGACACCAATGAGAGAAAATTAGAAAGAATCATTACTCAGAAATGGCTTTCTCTTTATCCGAATGGTCCGGAAGCCTGGGCTGAACAGAGAAGAACAGGATATCCGGTTCTGTTTAAAATAAGAAAGAATGACAGTGGCGGAGCAATCAGCACAGAAGCAATGATCAGAAGAATTCCATTTACTATTGATACCAAAACCTCTTTGTATAATTACCAGCAGGCGGTACAGACGCTTAACGGTCCTGATACCGGAGGAACCAGATTATGGTGGGATAAAAAATAACGCTCAAATCATTTAACAATACAGAGGCATCTCAAAAGTCAGATTATATCTGATTCATTCAGGCAGGAGGGTAACGTAGGCTCTCTTATAAATTTATAGTTTCGTTTTAGCCGGAATGAAATTTTGAGATGTTCTCTTTTTCTTTAGAATCTTATTTTTAAATATGGGAAACAACAACTCCGGAGTACGTCGGATCCAGCCAATTCTTTGGATATCTACATTATATTTTGCAATGGGTGTTCCCTTTGTAACCATTAATGCAGTTTCCGGAATCATGTATAAAGATATGGGCGTTTCGGATTCGCAGATTACTTTCTGGACAGCCTTTATCATGTTCTCCTGGACTTTAAAGCCCCTTTGGAGCCCTTTCCTGGAGATCTATAAAACGAAAAAGTTCTTTGTTGTTTTTACCCAGTTTGCCATTGGGATTCTGTTTGCTTTAATTGCATTAAGTCTGCCTTTGCATGACTTTTTCAAATACAGTATTGCGCTTTTTGCTGTAGTGGCATTTTGCGGAGCCACCCATGATGTGGTGGCAGACGGAACGTATATCGGGCTTCTTTCCAATAAAGAACAGGCGAGATATATTGGCTGGCAGGGAGCTTTTTACAATCTGGCGAAGATCATAAGTAGCGGTGCACTGGTTTATTTTGCAGGCGTATTAGAAAAAACAAAAGGAGTTACCAATGCTTGGATGATCATTATGGTAATCTATGCTGTATTGTTTTTTGCTCTGGCAGTCTATCATTATCTCATCCTTCCGAAAGAAGATAAAGATGAGGTTCCGAAACAGGAAAAAACAGCTGGAAACGTCCGTAAAGAACTGTTGGAGGTTATCACTTCTTTCTTTACGAAAAAGAGCATTCTCTGGTCAGTCCTGTTCATTATATTATACCGTTTTGCAGAAGGCTTTGCTATAAAAATAGCACCATTATTTTTTAAAGCACCAAGAACTTCGGGAGGATTGGGTTTGTCAACATCCGATATCGGGCTTATCTATGGAACCTACGGATCAGCAGCATTTATTCTGGGATCTGTGCTGGCAGGATATTTTATCTCAGCCAGAGGGTTAAAAAAATCACTGATATGGTTGTGTTGTGCCTTCAATATTCCTTTTGTGGTCTATGCATTACTGGCCCATTATCAGCCGGTTGATCTTTTACCCGTAGGCATTGCTGTGGTAGTGGAATATTTTGGATATGGATTTGGTTTTGTAGGATTGATGCTGTATATGATGCAGCAGATTGCTCCCGGAAAACATAAAACAGCCCACTATGCATTTGCGACAGGAATTATGAACCTCGGAGTGATGATCCCCGGGATGTTCAGCGGAATGATCAGTGACTGGGTAGGATATAAAATATTCTTTGTCTGGGTATTGATTGCCACAATTCCGGCATTCCTTGTAACCCTATTCGTTCCTTTCCCTTATTCAGAAAATAAAGAAGAATATAATTAAACAGGTTTTAAAAAACTGTTAGGTTTAAGTACTCAATCAAACAATTAAATAAAAATAAAAAGTAAAAACTACTTTATGACAGCTCAATCAGTAATGATCCCATGGCAGGATCGCCCGGAAGGTTGCAATGATATTATGTGGAGGTTTTCCGAAAACCCGATCATTAACAGATATGCGATACCTACATCCAACAGTATATTCAACAGTGCGGTAATCCCTTTTGAAGATGGGTTCGCAGGAGTATTCCGCTGTGATAATAAAGCCGTGCAGATGAATATTTTTGCCGGTTTCAGCAAAGACGGGATCAATTGGGAAATCAATCACGATCCTATTGAAATGAAAGCAGGAAATACCGATATGATCGAATCTGATTATAAATACGATCCCCGCGTTACCTTCATCGAAGACCGTTACTGGATCACGTGGTGCAACGGATATAACGGACCTACCATCGGAATCGGATATACTTTTGACTTTAAAGAATTTTTCCAGTGCGAAAATGCATTCCTTCCCTTCAACAGAAACGGAGTTCTTTTCCCTGAAAAAATCAATGGTAAATATGCCATGTTGAGCCGTCCGAGTGACAACGGACATACGCCTTTCGGTGACATCTATATCAGCTATAGTCCGGATATGAAATATTGGGGCGAGCACCGTTGCGTAATGAAAGTAACCCCTTTTGAAGACAGTGCATGGCAATGTACCAAGATCGGTGGCGGGCCTGTTCCTATTAAAACCGAAGAAGGATGGCTGCTTTTCTATCACGGAGTGATCAATACCTGCAGAGGATTCAGATATTCTATGGGAGCTGCATTGCTGGACCTTGAAGATCCTACAAAAGTATTATACAGAACGAAACCTTATCTGCTGGCCCCGGCTGAGTTGTATGAGCTTACAGGAGATGTTCCGAATGTGGTTTTCCCTTGTGCAGCACTTACGGAAGGAGATAAAGTAACCGTATACTATGGCGCTGCCGATACTGTAGTGGCGATTGCTTTCGGATATATCTCAGAAATTATTGATTTTATGAAAAAAAATTCAATCTAAATAATGATAAAGTTTTTTGAAAATATGACCATCAGCCTAATTCCCTTTATTGTTGGGATCTTTGTAATGGTTTTCCTATTTTTAAACCAACTTTTAAATTAAAAAATCCTGATACCTTTTATCATGAAAAAAGAATTGCTTATCTGTTTTTTTACAACCCTGGTTTCTCTGTCTAATGCCCAGCAAAACAAGAACGATGTTCTTTCCTGGGTAGATCCTTTCATAGGAACAGGTGGCCATGGTCATACCTTTCCCGGAGCCACCACACCGTTTGGAATGATTCAGCTAAGCCCGGATCAGAACACGAAAAGCGGTGACTGGGACTGGTGTTCCGGTTACCATTACAGCAGCAAGACGATCATGGGATTCAGCCACAATCACCTTAGCGGAACAGGTTGGGCAGATCTTGGAGATATTCTGGTAATGCCAACGGTAGGCCAGGTAAAAATGGTTCCTGGCCAGGAAGATAAGCCGGAAACAGGGTATCGTTCAACATTCAGTCATGATAAAGAAACGGCATCACCGGGATATTATTCGGTAATGCTTGACAGCTATGGAGTTAAGGCTGAGCTTACCGCTTCCCCTCGTGTAGGTTTCCATAAATATACGTTCCCGAAAACTGACGAAGCCAATATCATTATTGATCCTACGAATAAGATCTTCGGAAATATCTACCACACCCTGGTAAGCATAGAAGGAAACAATAAAATAAAAGGCTACTGCTACAGCAACGGCTGGGGCGGAAAACGGTTTGCCTATTTCGTCATGGAGTTTTCCAAACCATTTAAATCCTATGGGGTGTATGCCGAAGGAAAAATTAAAAACAATGAAAAAATTGCATTGGCCAAAGACGCAAAAGCCTTTGTAAGATTTGCAACGGAAGCTAATGAGAGTGTTGAGGTAAAAGTATCTTTATCTCCTGTAAGCACGGAAAATGCGCAGGAAAACTTTGATACAGAAGCTAAAAATGTAGATTTTGCCAAAGCAAGGGAAACCGCTCAAAAAACATGGCGGGACCTTATCGGGAGATTTCAGGTGACAGGAGGTACAGAGAGCCAGAGAAAAATTTTCTACACAGGAGTTTACCATACCTTCATTGCACCAAATTTATACATGGACGTGAATGGAGATTATGTGGCTGCTCAGGAAAACATGAATACCAAATGGTTCACCAACTACAGTACGTATTCTTACTGGGACGGATTCAGGGCAACACATCCATTATTGACTATTATGGACCAGAAACATACGAAGGAATTTGCCAATTCCCTGATCAGCAGGTATACAGACCGTAAGGATCATATGCCGATCTGGGAACTTTGCGGATACGATAACTTCTGTATGCTGGGATACCACAGTGCATCGGTCATCTGGGATGCTATTTCCAAAGGCGTTCCGGGAATTGACCCTGAAAAAGCTTTTGCAGCCATGAAAGATGCTTCTCTGACGGATAAAATGAGCAGCAGTGACGGAGGCGGAGGTCTTAATGATTATATTAAATTAGGATATACCCCATCAGAAAACGGGGCTTCTGTTTCTGCAACTTTAGAATATGCCTACGATGATTGGTGCATTCAGCAGCTGGCTGAGAAATTAGGAAAGAAAGACGAAGCGGAAGTCTATAAGAAACGATCCATGAGCTTCCTGAATACCTTCAACAAAGAAAATAATCACTTCTGGCCAAGACAGAAAGACGGAAAATTCTTAGCAGATTTCCCTCTTAATGACTGGAAAAAGCTTCAGCCACACTGGGTTTCAGGAAATATCTGGGCCTATGATTTCTTTGTTCCGCATCAGATTGATGAAATGATGAATCTATACGGAGGAAAAACAAGATTTGAAGAAAAACTGGATAAAACATTCTCAGAAGCATTGAATATGCAGGGAGAGCAGCATGTTGATATTTCAGGATTCATCGGTTCTCTGGGATTTGGAGATGAGCCGGGACATCACGTTCCATACCTGTACAACTATGCGGGAAGTCCTCACAAAACCCAGAAAATGGTAAAATATATCAGAGACAATATGTACGCTGCAAAGCCTGACGGAATTGTCAACAATGAAGACTGCGGGCAAATGTCGGCATGGTATATTTTCTCTTCATTAGGATTCTATCCGGTAACGCCGGGGAAACCTGTATATGCCATCGGAGCACCACAATTCCCAAAAGCTTCTTTACAGCTGGAAAACGGAAAGACCTTCACGGTGATTGCCGATAAAATTTCAGATAAAAATATCTATGTGCAGAAAATGTTCCTGAACGGGAAAGAGTACAAAAGCTGGGAGCTGAACCACAGTGACATCATGAATGGTGGGGAACTGAGATTTGTAATGGGAAGTAAACCTGTAAAATAAGACTGATAAAAATAAACGAAACAATAGTATCAATGGAAAGGAGAAATTTTATTAAAACAAGTGCACTGGCAGGAGCCGGACTGCTGTTTACCCAGAATGTTTTTGCTAAGAACCTGTTCAGCGGGGATTTTCCTGTTGTCCGTGTTCCAAAAGAGAAAAGACATTTTACCAGTGAATCCGTGGAAAGTGCCATCGCAGCTTTTAAGAAGAAAGTGAAGAATAAAGAACTGTCCTGGCTTTTTGAAAACTGCTTCCCGAATACATTGGATACTACCGTTTTCTATAGCGAAGCCAACGGAACACCTGATACTTATGTTATTACAGGAGATATTGATGCCATGTGGCTTCGTGACAGTTCTGCACAGGTTTTTCCTTATCTGCAGTTCTCAAAGAAAGATGAAAAACTCCACAGACTGATTTCAGGAGTTATCCATAAACAGACAGCATTTATTCTCAAAGATCCTTATGCAAATGCTTTCTACAACGATGATCAGAAGATCAGCAAGTGGAAAGAATATGATCACACCGATATGAAGCCCGGGACCCATGAAAGAAAATGGGAAATTGATTCCTTATGTTATCCTATCCGTCTGGCTTATCATTTCTGGAAGACAACAGGAGATACAAAGCCCTTCGATGCCAATTGGCTGAAAGGAATTAAGCTGACCTTACAGACTTTCACAGAGC
The DNA here is from genome assembly GCF_001684965.1 of Chryseobacterium arthrosphaerae. Classification (NCBI taxonomy): domain Bacteria; kingdom Pseudomonadati; phylum Bacteroidota; class Flavobacteriia; order Flavobacteriales; family Weeksellaceae; genus Chryseobacterium; species Chryseobacterium arthrosphaerae. The sequence goes on from NZ_MAYG01000012.1 coordinate 443,721, forward strand.
AGCAGAGAAAGAAAGACCTCGGACCTTACAAATTCGAGCGTACAACAGCATGGGCTACAGATGGTGTTCCTATGGGAGGCTACGGTTATCCTACAAAGCCTGTAGGACTGATCAGCTCTATGTTCCGTCCGAGTGATGATGCAACCATCTATGGATTCCTGATCCCATCGAATCTGTTTGCCGTGGTAAGTTTACGCCAGGCAGCAGAAATGGTTTCCCAGATCAAAAATGAAAAAGCACTGGCTCAACAGCTTACCAGTCTTGCGGATGAAGTGGATGCCGCCATTAAAAAATACGGAATTTATAATCATCCTGAATTTGGGAAAATATATGCTTTTGAAGTGAATGGCTTTGGAAGCTATAACCTGATGGATGATGCAAACTGCCCGAGTTTATTGGGATTACCTTATCTGGATGCGGTAAAAGCTGATGATCCTGTTTATTTGAATACAAGAAAATTTGTATGGTCAGAAAACAATCCTTTCTTTTTCAAAGGTAAGTTGGCAGAGGGAATAGGAGGGCCACATATCGGGCTGGATATGATCTGGCCAATGAGTATCATTATGAAAGCGCTCACTACAAATGATAAGAGTGAGATCAGATGGTGTATTGATACCTTACAGAAAACGCACGGCGGGACAGGCTTTATGCATGAGTCCTTCCATAAAGACAACGACAAAAAGTTCACCAGGGAATGGTTTGCATGGGCCAATACCCTGTTTGGCGAATTGTTATGGAAAACCTTTAACGAAAACCCGGAGCTACTGACATAGCCCTCTCTTTTATATGGTGATTTATCTGAGATTCCTTCCTCGAAAAGAAGGTGTCAGGGGAATGCTGTATAAAATTGAAACCCCAAAAAACACCTTAAAAAAATTATACAATGAAAAAAAAATCCATCTTTACCGCACTGATCGCCATGATGTTTCAGTCAGGTTCTCTGATGAACGCACAGCAGCTGAATCCTACAGGAATATGCTATGTGGAAGTGAATAATAACAATCTCCTGAATGCAGGAGCGTACAAACTGCAGACATCGAACAGCTACCTGTTTAATGTTGTCAATATTTTTGCTGCGAATATCAATTATGATACCAGCCGTGGCAGGGCTTATCTGTATTCTAATAACAATGTGACCAAGGTGCTTACGAATGCCGATACCTACATAAAGCCCCTTCAGCAAAAGGGAATGAAAGTAGTGTTGACCATTCTGGGAAATCACCAGGGAGCAGGGATCTGTAATTTTCCTACCCGTGAAGCCGCAAGAGATTTTGCACAGCAGCTTGCCAATACGGTGAATACCTACGGTCTGGATGGAATTGATTTTGATGATGAATATTCAGAATACGGAAATAACGGAACAGGCCAGCCTAATGACAGCTCTTTTGTAATGCTGGTTCAGGAGCTCAGAGCATTATTGCCGAATAAGATTATTTCATTTTATTATTATGGCCCCGCTGCTTCAAGACTTTCCTGGAACGGGGCAAGAGTTGGAGATAATGTAAACTATAGCTGGAATGCGATGTACGGAACTTTCTCTGCTCCGAATGTACCTCCGCTTACCAAAGCACAGATCTCTCCCGCAGCAGTCTGGATGGGTAATACATCCAATTCTACCACAACAAGTTTAGCCACTCAAACCAAAAATGGAGGATATGGAGTTTTCATGTGGTATGATCTTCACGGAACCAACGAAACAGCACAGCTTTCAGCAGGAACCCAGACGTTGTACGGAGAGCCGACCGTTTTAAGCGGTACTTTACAGTCATGGACGCAGGGAACCAACTGTGATGCCCCTATCGGATTATTTACCAGCAATCTTACGGGAACAAGTGCTAAACTGAACTGGTCAGCGGTAGGAACCAGTACCTATGATGTTGATTATAAACCGGCTTCTTCCGTAACTTGGACCAATGCTGCAACAGCCTTGAATGCTACATCGGTTACCATAACAGGATTAACAGCCAATACTGATTACGACTGGAGAATCAGAACGAACTGCAGTGTGAAAAGTACCTATATGTTTGCCCCAAGATTTACAAGTGCTTCAGGAACTGCTCCTACAGGTTCTTCTGCATTATCGCTGGATGGAAGCACAGAATCCGGAGCAGCCGGAAATATGAATCTGGGTGGCTCCGCACTGTCTTTTGAAGGCTGGATCAAACCTTCATCTTTTAAATCGGCTTCCCCATATATTTCGTCAATTATGGGAACAGAGGTAAGTGACAGCAATTCGGCATTTTTACGATTGGGAGATGCGAATATAGCGAACAATAAAGTTCAGTTTGTACTAAGTATCAATAATGTACAGCAGAAACTGACTTCCACTACCGCATTGAATGCCAATACCTGGTATCATGTGGCCGCAACCTATGACGGAGCCGCTATGAAGATTTATATCAACGGAGTGCTGGATGCCAGCAGATCACAGACAGGAAGTGTAAATTCAAACGGAGCATTCAATGTCGGCTACCTTTACAATACATCCAGAAACTTCAATGGTAAAGTAGATGAGGTAAGAGTCTGGAAACGTGCATTAAGCCAGACAGAGATCAGCCAGAATATGTGTAATGTATCAGTTCCGGCAACTTCGCTTGCGGCTTACTGGAAGTTTAACGAAGGAAGCGGTTCATCTGTTCAGGACACTTCAGGGAACGGAGTGACATTAACTTTAACCGGAGTTGATGCTTCCAATTGGGGTACCGATGTACCATGTACAACAGGTACTTCTAGGCTTGCAGGTAACAATACAACTCAGAAAGCAATCAGCCCGACGGAAGGCAGTGGTAAGAATCAGATAAAAATGTACCCGAACCCCGCCAGTAAGTCTTCGTCACTGACGGTTTCTGTTCCGGACGGATACAGCAGAGGAAAACTAACGGTTTATGACTTTAACGGAAGAATGGTAGACAGCCAGATCATGAAAGCCGGAAATTATCAGTATAACCTGTCCGCACTTTCATCCGGAAACTATATCGTTCAGTTTGAATCTCAGGACGGAAGCCTGAAACACACAGAGAAATTAATTGTAAAATAATCCATCCATCACCGGGTCCAGGCCCGGTGATTTTCCCATTTGATAAAATAAATAGATATGAAAAAAAAATCCTTTTTTATTCCCTTCATCGCTCTGATGCTTCAGGGAACCCCTTTGTTCAAAGCCCAGCAGCTTAATCCTTTAGGGGTCTGCTATGTGGAAGTAAATAACAACAATATGCTGAATGCAGGGTCTTATACTCTGCAGAATACCAACAGACAGCTTTTTGACGTTGCAATTATCTTTGCTGCAAATATCAATTATGATGTCTCCAAAAGCAGAGCTTATATTTCAAATAATAATAATGTTACCAAGGTACTTAATGATGTCAATACCTATGTAAAGCCTTTGCAGCAGAAAGGGATCAAGGTATTATTAGACATATTGGGAAATCATCAGGGAGCCGGGATTTCCAATTTCCCTAATCGTGAAGCGGCTAAAGATTTTGCATTACAGGTTGCCCATACCGTTTATACTTACGGACTGGATGGCGTGGATCTGGATGATGAGTATGCAGGCTACGGAAATAACGGAACCGGACAGCCTAATAACAGCTCTTTTGTTATGCTCCTGCAGGAACTTAAAGCGGCAATGCCTGATAAACTGGTTACCTTCTATTATTATGGGCCGGCAACAACAAGACAAAGTTATAATGGAGATCAGGCCGGAAATTATATTGATTACAGCTGGAATGCGATGTACGGAACATACAATGCTCCAAGTGTTCCGCCGCTTACCAAAACAAAGCTTTCTGCTGCAGCCACCTGGATACAGAACAGTAATTCTGGCTCAACTTCCGCCTCTACACTGTCAAGCCTGGCGACAAGTACTAAAAATGACGGATATGGCGTATTCATGTGGTATGATCTTGGAGGAACAAATGTGGCGAATTATCTCAGCACAGGATCGAATATTCTTTATAACGAAAACACACTTCTAAGCGGGCAGTTATATTCATGGTCTCAGGGGCAGACCTGTGATCCGCCGCTTGGCCTTGAAGTTTCCAATGTGATGGGAACTTCTGCTAAGCTGAACTGGGCTTCCAACGCATCCCAGACTTACAATATCGATTACAAACCCGCCGGTTCAACGACCTGGACGAATGTAGCAAGTAATTATTCAGGAAGTAATGTTGTGGTAAATAATCTTACCATGAACACAGACTATGACTGGAGAATACAGTCCAACTGTTCCCCGACATTAACAAGTACTTATATTTTTGCACCAAGGTTTAACTCCGGAAGTGGCTGCACTACGCCATCAGGATTGACTTCCGGAAGTTTCCTTGGTAATACAGCACAGCTGTCATGGGATGCAGGCAATGCAACTTCATATACATTACAGTATAAAACAGCCACTGCCACAACATGGTCTGAAATTCCGAATATTACCACCAATTCCTATTCATTACAAAACCTGACACCTAATACAAACTATGTATGGAAAGTGCAGGCAGTATGTGCAGGAGGAACCACAAGTACCTATTCAGGAGAAGGAGCATTTAACAGCGGTTTCGCACCTGTTACCAGTCCCGGCCCAAGATCTTTGTCTTTCAACGGAAGTACACAATACCTGAATGCAGGACAGTTTAACCTCAGTGGAAATGCCCTTACATTTGAAGGATGGGTGAAAGTGAATGCATTCAAATCAGGATTCCCTTATATTTCATCGGTTATCGGTATTGAAGTAGGAGATAGTAATTCTGCGATTCTCAGATTCGGAGATGGAAACCTGGCGAACAATAAACTGCAGTTTACTCTGAGCTTCGGATCTTCCCAGGTGAAGCTTAATACCAATACGGCATTCAACCCGAATACATGGTATCATGTAGCAGCAACGTACGACGGAACTGCAATGAAGCTTTATGTGAACGGAAGCCTTGATGCCAGTACTCCGGTTACCGGAAATTTTACAGCCAATGGAATTCTTTATTTAGCCAGAAACTACGATAATTCCCGTACCCTTAATGGCTCCCTGGATGAGTTCAGAGTATGGAAAAGAGCATTGACCGCACAGGAAATCCTGGATAATAAATGTAATGTAGCACCTAATGCTGCTAACCTTGAAGCTAACTGGAAAATGGATGAAGGAAGCGGTATCGGAGCCCTGGATGCTACCCCTAATACCCATGCTGCAACACTGATCAATATGTCTGATACCAACTGGAAGACAGAGGTACCTTGTCCGGCTTCTTTATCGGTAAAAGATACGGAACTGATAAAGGAAAATCAGGTTTATCCTAATCCTGTTAAGAGAGGAAACGACATGTATTTCAGAGTTGATGATCGCTCAGCAGATGAAATTTCATTGTACGATGCTTCAGGGAAATTGTCCAAAAAACAGAATATTAATAAAAATAATAACGTAGTGAATACACAGGATTTAACCGGTGGTACTTATCTTTACAAAATTACTGCTGCAGGTAACAAGATCATATCATCCGGAAAAATTATTGTGAAATAAATCTGTAACATCAGGATTTTAATCTGAAAAGATAAAGTCTCACACCGAAAACAGGCAGGCGGATGATTTCATCGGTTTGTCTGTTTTTCCGGTCATAAAACGGTTTGAATTTAAATTTAAATAAAAAACTTATGCAAAATATAGTAGGAATAGATATTGGAGGTTCGCATATTACAATGGCTCAGGTAGATCCTGAAAAACGGGAAATCATTTCTTCAACCTATGTACGGGAACATGTCAATTCATTTGATGATAAGGAAACGATTTTCTCGGCGTGGATTTCAGCAATCAGTAAAACATCTCACGATCTCGCTCAGGAAGACCTTCTGATAGGAATTGCAATGCCCGGGCCTTTCGATTACGAAAACGGAATATCTCTGATGCTCCACGGAAAATTTCTCGACATCTACCAGGTAAATATCAAAGAAGAACTGGCGAAAAGATTATCGGTTTCTACGGACCGGATTCATTTTGTAAACGATGCTGCAGCATTTATGGAAGGAGAAGTGTTCGGAGGCTGTGTCCAGGGCTTTAAAAAGATTTTCGGGGTGACGCTGGGAACAGGTTTGGGAACTACTTTTTATGACGGTGAGCTGGCAACGGATGAAGACCTGTGGGATTCCCCGTTTAAAGACTCCATTTGTGAAGACTACCTGGCAACACGCTGGTTTGTAAATCGCTATCAGGAGCTGACAGGTGAGCAGATTTCCGGAACCAAAGATCTGTTGGACAAACCTGCTGAAATACAGACGCAGATATTTGATGAATACGCAGATTCATTTGCTGAATTTATTGTGAAATATGTGGATCATTATAAACCGGAAGTTTTAGTTATAGGAGGAAATATTGCGAAAGCCTATCCTCATTTTGAAGCAAGATTTATTCAGAATTTAACAAAGAATAATATTAACTTGCCGGTTAAAATCTCTGCCATCTTTGAAGATGCCGCCATTTTGGGAGCCGCCAGCTATGCATTAAAAAAGCTTAAATAATTAATAAACGAAACGATACAATGAAGTCTCTATTTTCTACTTTTTTTCTTGTAGTACAGGCCTGGGCTTTTGGCCAGAGCTTGTCACCGGTAGATTATGTGAATCCTTTAATGGGAACCCAGTCCAAACCTTCACTGTCAAACGGGAATACCTATCCGGCAGTCGGGCTTCCATGGGGAATGAATATCTGGACCCCTCAGACGGGAAAAATGGGTGACGGATGGGCATATACCTATGATGCAGACAAGATAAAAGGATTCAAACAAACGCATCAGCCTTCTCCCTGGATGAACGATTACGGCGCATTTGCCATCATGCCGGGCGTAGGGAAAGTAAAATTTAAGGAAGAAGACAGGGCAAGCTGGTTCAGCCATAAAGCCGAGGTTTCTACCCCTTATTTCTACAGCGTTTATCTGGCAGACATTAATGTAACCACAGAACTGACTCCTACGGAAAGAGCCTCTTTCTTTAAATTCGATTTTCCGAAGACCGATAGCGCCTATGTAGTGATTGATGCCCTGAACAAAGGGTCTTACGTTAAAATTCTTCCTAAAGAAAGGAAAATCCTCGGATACACTACCAGATATTCTACCGGGAAATATGAAAACTTTAAAAACTATTTTGTAATTCAGTTTGATAAAGATTTTGAACTCACAAAAACCTGGAAGGATGATAAACTTGTGAATGACCAGTTGGAAATCACGAGCGATCATGCCGGAGCAGTAGTGGGTTTTAAGCTTAAAAATAAAGAAGCCGTTTATGCAAAAGTAGCCTCTTCATTCATCAGCTTTGAACAGGCAGAACTGAACCTTAAAAGAGAGATCGGAAACAGAAACTTTGATCAGGTAAAAACAGAGGCTAAAAATATCTGGAACAAAACATTGGGAAAACTGGAAGTAAAAGGAGGAACAGACCAGCAGATGCGGACTTTTTATTCCTCTCTGTACAGAACTTTATTTTTCCCGCAGAAATTATACGAGATCGATGCTCAGAACAAGATAAAGCACTGGAGCCCTTACAATGGTAAAATTGAAGAAGGGAGAATGTTTGCCGGGACAGGTTTCTGGGATACTTTCCGTGCATTGTACCCGTTCCTGAATCTTGTTTATCCGTCGATCAATGTTGAAATGCAGGAAGGGCTGGCCAATGCTTACAAAGAAGGTGGTTTCTTACCGGAATGGAGCAGCCCGGGCTATTCTGATATTATGATCGGAAACAACTCTGCCTCCGTAGTAGCAGACGCTTACATCAAAGGACTTAGGGGATATGATGTGGAAACCCTTTGGCAGGCCGTAAAGCACGGAGCCAATAATGAAGGCCCTATTGAAGCGGTAGGCCGTGCAGGAGTAGAATATTACAACAAGTTAGGTTACGTCCCTTACGATGTGAAAATCAATGAAAATGCGGCAAGAACATTAGAATATGCTTATGATGACTTTTCCATTTATCAGCTGGGGAAAGCATTGGGAAAACCTGCTTCAGAAATTGATATTTACAAAAAAAGAGCGTATAATTACAAAAATCTGTTTGATAAAGAAACAGGTCTGATGCGTGGTAAAAATAAAGATGGGAATTTCCAGAAGCCTTTCAACCCTTTCAAATGGGGAGATGCTTTTACTGAGGGAAACAGCTGGCATTATACATGGTCGGTTTTCCAGGATATAAACGGTCTTGCAGAACTGATGGGAGGAAAGAAGAAATTTGAAGCAAAACTGGATGAGGTATTTTCTCTTCCGCCGGTTTTTGATGACAGTTATTACGGAGGCGTGATCCATGAGATCAGGGAAATGCAGATCATGAATATGGGGCAGTATGCTCACGGAAATCAGCCGATCCAGCATATGATATACCTGTATAACTACGCCGGAGCTCCCTATAAGACGCAGTATTGGGCAAGACAGGTCATGGATAAGCTGTATCATGCAACCCCGGATGGCTATTGCGGAGACGAGGATAACGGACAGACTTCAGCCTGGTACATTTTCTCAGCGTTAGGGTTTTATCCGGTAACACCGGCAACCGATCAGTATGTTTTGGGAGCACCCTTGTTTAAAGAAGCAACCATTCATCTTGAAAACGGTAAAAAAATTGAAATAAAAGCACCGGAAAACAGTGCAGACAACGTGTATGTAAAATCGTTAAATGTAAACCGGCAGCCTTACTCCAAAAACTGGCTGAGCCATCAGGAGCTTATGAAAGGAGCGGTTTTAGATTTTAAAATGGACAGCAGACCGAATAAGGAAAGAGGTTCACAGGAAAAAGATTTTCCGTATTCAATGTCAAAAGAATAATCAGAAAATAAATTTTAATTCAGAAATATAAACTGTAATGAGTACAGAAAAAAAAGAAATATTCGATAGAGTAGAGAAGATGCTGCAGACCCAGGGGTTTACGATCGCAGCAAAAGATGAAACAAGACCTTGGGGAGGTTTTTTTGTGATTGACGAAACCCAGGCACAGGATTTTGCCAACCAGTATTTTGACGGAATTGATGTGGAAAACCTGAGAATAGGAGGAAAGCTGAGCCCTAAGATTCTTATTGTTGCTCCCGAAGCAAGACTAAGCTGGCAGTATCACCACAGAAGGGCAGAGATCTGGCAGGTAGTGGAAGGAACGGTAGGAATCAAAAGAAGCAATACGGACGATGAAGGAGAATTGGCAGAATACAATCCGAAAGATCAGATAAAACTTCAGCAGGGCGAAAGACACAGATTAATCGGTCTGACCGGCTGGGGTATCGTTGCAGAAATCTGGCAGCATACGGATGCATCCAATCCTTCAGACGAGGATGATATTGTAAGAGTGCAGGATGATTTTGGAAGATAAATAAAAAATCGGCTTCAATATTGAAGCCGATTTTTTTATTCGGTCAGGAAGCTTGATTTCCTTCGTTATTACTGACTGTTAAAACGTCACATCCAGTCCCACATAGAAGTTCGCTTTCATAATCGGAGCGTATACCATTCCGCCATCAAAATAATTTCCAAAAGGGTTTCTGAAATCAACGATTGCGTTTTTCTGATAATAGGAAGTAAGATTTTCCCCACCTACATAAGCCCTGATCTTTTTGTTGAAGTTTCTTGAAACCTGTGCATTCAATACAGCATATGAATTGGAGTACGCCGGTAACTGAAACTCTGCAGGATTGTCTGAAGTATCAGGAAGCCTCTGTTTTCCTACCCAGTTTAAAGTCGTATCAAAGCTCCAGAATCCTCCGTTATTATTCTTATTGGTAGAATAGGCCAGGTTCACAAAACCTCTGTGTTTAGCCATAAAAGGCACCTCTCTTCTTCCTCCGATGTAATCAGCCTGTACATCGTAATATTTATAAGCCATTCTTACTTCAAAGTTTTTGAATGGCATAAAGTCCCACTGCGTCTGGAAAGAGTTGGCAAATGATTTTCCGTCAAGGTTATAGAATGTCAGCTGCTGAGGAGAACGGTCTAAATCTACCAACACCTGATCCTGGAAATCTGTTCTGAAGAAGTCGGCAATAATGCTTGATTTTCTTCCGAATAATTTGAATTCCTGCTGTAAACTGGCTCCGTAATTCCATGCGATTTCAGGCTTCAATCCATAAATATTTCCGTTATTGGGAAGGATCGTTATCGCTCTGTTTGAGGCAAAATACTGCTGGCTTTCAGCAAATACATTCGCGGTTCTGAATCCTCTTCCGGCAGAAAGTCTTAAAATCGTCTGCGGTGTGAAATCATATTTAAAATTAACCCTTGGGGTAAACTGAGTTCCGGCCAGGTTATGAAAATCCACTCTTGTACCTGCTACCAATGTATATTTTAAGCCCGTTAATGTATATTCGGCAAAAATTCCGGGAACAATTTCGTTTCTTCTGAAGTCATTGGTCAGATATGTTTCTTTGTAACCGTCATATAAAAAGCTTGCTCCTGCTTTATATTTATGATTGGTATTCCCGATGATGCTTTCAAAAATTAAATTGGAATAATAGGTATGCTGCTGTCCCGCATAATTTCTCAATCCGAAAAAGCTGTCCTGCTGGTGATATACATACTGGTTCATCCAGCCAATGCTCTGATAAGGCTTTCCTTTAAAAACATATCCTGTCTTGTTCCATACCTGGAATCTTGAAATATCAATTCCTACACCATAGTCATATTGCTCATCCTGAGCCAGTTTTTTATCAAAGCCAACCTGTCCTGCCGTTCTTTCATCCCGGATAAAATTAATCCCGAAGTGAGATCCGAAACCTGATTTTTCCAGATCATTATAGTTAAGGAGATAGGCGGCATTGATCTGAGTCCCTTTCGGTCTGTCAAGAAAAGTATCGTGATTCATATCCGTATTTCCGAACGTTCCGTTTCCATGCAGAAGGAAAGTCTGGGTCCATTTATCGTTGATAGGAGAAACATTCGTAATATTGATTTCTGCCCTTCCATTGAAATCCGAGAAAAGGTTCAGTGAAGTTTCCGGAGTCTTTGCGTTTTTCAGAAGCTCCGTGTTGATCTGTCCGGTAATGCTTTCATAACCGTTTGTTACTGTACTTCCTCCCTTCGTCAGCTGGATGCTTTCAATCCATCTTCCGGGAATGAAATTCAATCCGTATGCGGAAGCAAGCCCTCTGATTTCTGGAAGCTGTTCTTTCGTTAAACTTGTATATTTCTGATCCAGACCAAGCATTTTCAGTTGTTTTGTTCCGGTCACGGCATTGCTGAAGGAAACGTCAACCGTCGCGTTGGTTTCAAAGCTTTCAGAGAGGTTACAGCATGCGGCTTTCAGAAGTTCTTTTTTATCAATATTAAAAACAAGTCCCGCTTCTTTTTTACTTAAAGCTGTTGCAGCCTTAGAACCTGTCACCACTACGCCTTCAATGTTTTTTTCATGCTTGCTGTGAGCTTCATCAGAAGCGGAGTTCTGATGTTCTTTATGATCATCCTGCTTTGTCTCTTCTTCATAATGTACCTTTGGATTAGGTTCTCCGAAAGTAAAATCCCTGTCATACAAGCAACATCCCGGAAGACTGTTGTAAACTGTATCAGCGGCTTTGTATTTTTCGTTATCATGCCCTGCATCAGCAATGGCCTTCAGAATTTGATCTGACGACGTTTTTGAAGCATCAAAATTTAAAGTAACGGTCTGTTTTTCTGCCTTCCATTCTGCAGTGTCAGCTCCGGCATCTTTTGCTGCTTTTTCAATTCTGGCCTTACAGGAAGCACAGTTTCCTCTTACGTAGAATTCGTTTTCTTTTTTATGGAGAACTTTGGCTTCCATATGATGCTCATGATGAGTTTCTGCCTGTGAAGGCTGTAGGTCTCTGTCGTAGTGACAACATCCCGGAAGTCCTTCATAGGTGGTGTCAGGAGCCTTGAATTTCTCATTGTCATGGCCTGCTTCCGCTACTTTTTTCAGAATATCATCTGAAGAAGCTTTGTCGGTTTCTATAGTTAATGTTTGTAAATCAATTGAATATACGGCTGTTTTAGCGCCTGCTTTTTTAGCAGCACTTTCAATTCTGGTTTTGCACATTTCACAGTTCCCTTTTACTCTGAACTGATTTTTTGAAAGATTTTGAGCCGCTATAAATTGTGTAAATAAGAATAATGCACCAAGTATCAACCTGGAAATATATAATTTCATTTCGTTTAAATGTTTAGATTAAATAAAAAAGGGTTCATTACGTGCTGTAATAAACTCATAGTGTTTTAATTAACCTATTTTAGGCGGTTGCCAGATCTCTTTTAAACGATCGGAAAGATAAGGGTCTGAATATTGAAACTGAGGATTCTTATTCGCTTTGTAATAAGAAAGTTCCAGACGAAGGTTTTTTGAAAAAGGGGTTTCAATAAAAGTGTAGCAGGCAATACATGATGAACAGCAGTCATCATTGCAGGATGATTTTGATTCCTCTTTGCCATCTTTTTTTGAAGAATGATTTTTGCAGCAGTCACTTTTCTCTGATTCTGCTTTAGTACAGCATGTTTCCTGCATTCCCTGCGCATAGAAATTGTCCTTGGGAATCAGAAAAACTCCCAGACAGAATACGATGACAAGTAGATGAAACAGCTTCATATCTGCAAAAATAAGAAATTTATGGCAAAGGATCACCAACTTTTACTGAACAACTGTGCCAGGGCTCTCCGTGTGCCGGGTTTACTTTAGGCTTTTCACCCATAGCCAGGCTTTGTGTTACAGGAGCTGGCGCAGGGACAGGAGTTGCCTGTACGCTATTCTGAACAGGTTGTGGTGCCGGAGCAGGTTTGCTGCTTAAAGGCTGTCCTACCGGAATATCACAACGGTGTCCCGGCTGCCCGTGCGGAGGGTTCATTCCGGGAGCGGTTTTGATCTGTTTTCCACTATTATCAATGGCGATTTTCCCCGGAGATACGGAGTTTGGGTCAATTTGAATCGTATTGTTGGTACCCGTACTTATGGTTTGCGTTGCAGGAGTAGCTGCAGCCGGCTGACTGTTTAAAGGCTGTCCTACCGGAATATCACATCGGTGCCCGGGCTGTCCGTGAGCAGGATTCATACCTGGGGCTGTGGCCATAGGAGCCGGACTGGAAGTAGACTGTATGCCTGCCTGGTCCATCAGCGTAGTTTTGGAAGTAGCACTGGTTAAAGCTACATTAGGTTGTGCAGCTCCCGCTTCTTCTTTAAGATACGTGGCTTTTTCATCCTTCTTGCAGGATAGGGTTACAATGGATATGGTGATTAAACCTATAAATGTGTTCTTCATGTTCATGGGTATAAAACAAAATTAGCAAAACATTTTTAATTGTTTTGCTAATTTTATATTTATAATTCGATTTTTGGATTAATTTTTCACCAAAAGTCTGAATCCTTCTCCGTGAACGTTGATAATTTCCAATCCTTCGTCATCTTTAAGCAATTTACGAAGCTTTGCAATATAAACGTCCATACTTCTTGCTGTAAAGTAATTTTCTTTTTTCCAGATTTTTCTCAAGGCAAGATCTCTCGGCATGAAATCATTTCTGTGGATGCAGAGAAGCTTCAATAATTCATTTTCCTTAGGAGACAGTTTGTATTCTTTGTCACCTACTTTCAGCTGTCTCAGCATAGAATCAAAGAAAATATTGCTGATCTTGAACTGTTCCTGTTCCTCATTTTCCAGCGTAGAACTTCTCTGAAGAATCGCTTTGATTTTGTATAAAAGAAGTTCGGTATCAAAAGGTTTTGTGATATAATCATCAGCACCCAGTTGGTATCCCTTCAAAATATCTTCTCTCATGTTTCTTGCCGTAAGGAAAATGATCGGTGTATTTTTATCGATTTTCTTTACGTCTTCAGCTAATGAAAATCCGTCTTTTTTCGGCATCATTACGTCAAATATGCAGATATCGAATTCATTTTCTGTAAATTCTTTCAATCCCTGCTCCCCGTCTGTGGCTAGAGTTACTTCAAAATTATTGATCGTCAAATAATCTTTAAGCACCGCCCCGAAACTCTGATCGTCCTCTACTAATAATATTCTGTTGCTCATAACTTTTCTAATTAATAATTAACATTAAGAATGAACTCCTTCACTCTATCTTCTATATTTGTTATTTGGTTTCTCTTTTTTTAGCTCATCGGCAGCTTGATTGTAAATGTGCTTCCTTTTCCTTTATGGGAGTCTACAATAATCTGTCCTTTGTGCAGTTCTACAATCTTTTTTACGTAAGAAAGACCCAATCCCTGTCCTTTTACGTTGTGGATATTTCCGGTTTCTTCTCTGAAGAACTTCTCGAAAATTTTGGTTTTATTCTGGGTTTCCATTCCCATTCCTTTATCAGAAATCTCAATCACATACCAGTGCCCTTCATTTCTTGTTTCCACATGAATTTCCGGCGCTTCAGGAGAATATTTGTTGGCATTGTCCAGTAAGTTGACCAGCATATTCGAGATATGGAATTCGTCTATTTTAAAATTATAATGAGTGGCATTGAATTTCTGTGTAAGCGTCCCGTTTCGCTGTCCTACGATCAGGTTGAATGACTCTGTTGTTTTTTTGATCAGCTCCCTTACATTGGTTTCTTTTAAGAACAGTTCTACCTCATTCCTTTCAAGTTTAGACATATTAAGAACGTTTTCCACCTGTTTTTTCATTCTTAGGTTTTCCTGCTTGATCAGCTCAGAATAATATTTTACCTTATCCGGATTGGTGGCAATTTTATCATTCGCTAAAGAATCCGTTGCCACTGAAATGGTAGCCAGAGGTGTTTTGAATTCGTGAGACATGTTGTTGATGAAATCTGTCTTCACTTCTGCCAGCTTCTTCTGTCGCATCATATAATTGATGGAAATAATGTAAATCCCCAGAATAGTCAGTAGGGACAGGAATGTGCCTAAAAGCATCGGCCAGTTGTTCATTGCCAGAGAATATTCCTTCTTAGGGAAAACCAGGGCAAGGCTGTACAGGGTATTTTTTTTATCGGTAAAGAGAGGGTAGCTGTAGGTGTTGCTGTCTTTTTTTTCTTTGTAGGCTTTATTGGCAATACTGGTAAGCTTGCTGTTTTTATCAATGACCCCATATCCGAATTTGGCGGTTATTCCTCTTATTTTCAGTTCTTTGGCAATAACGGAGTCCAGTGTTTTAGGATCTACTCTTTTGGTGATAGGAAGATTGTTTCCGTATACTTTTACAAACTCTTTCATCGAGTAATCTCCTGTTTCGATATCCTGATTGATATCTGAGGTAAGAAGTTCACGGTTGGTGGTATCTCTTTTTACCTTGTAGGCTGCTTCATCGGTGTATAGCGTGGTAAGCTTTATAGAATCTCCCTTTTTAGAAATCGGGAGCTGGGTTTTTTCAATAATATTTTTAGAATAAATAATCTGTCTCTGGGTTCCTGAATCTTCTACCTGCTGGATGGTGGTCAGAGAGGGCTGTTTGTTGTTGGCAAGAATATTTTTTCTGAAGTCTTTGTAATCCTGATTCAGATATTTATCAGCTTCAATTTCTTCAATACTTTTTGAAGTGCTTTCCAAAACCGCATAAACTTTGTTGGAAAAATCCTGTTCAAGTACCCCGTAATAGCCTTTCAACCAATAAAATTGGAGCGTCACAAAGACAATCAGTGAGATCGTCATAAACACCGAAATTATTGGGATGAATTTGTTATTCATTATTTAATTATATATGTTTTGGAAAAATGAATGTTAAAATTAATTGTTTTAAGACTACCTCAACAAAAAACGAGCCAAAAAATTGTTTTTTTTTTCTTAAAAGAGTGTTTTTTAACAATTATTTATGAATTATCACTTACTTGTCATATGAAAAGTCCTGTCAGCAAATAAAGGATTACCTTTATTAAAAATAATTTTTTATGGAATCTAATATCATTTTCAACAAAGATTTTGACTCGAACAGCGCATACGTCATGAAAATTTATGATGCTGATGTTTCAACAGTATGGAAGTATTTTACCCAGTCTGAATTACTGGACCAGTGGTGGGGGCCTAAACCCTGGAGATGTGAAACCCTGAAGCAGGACTTCAGAGAAGGCGGAATATGGCTGTATACGATGATAGGGCCTAATGGGGAAAAAGCAGGTTACTCCCGCTCCAGATACGGCGAGATTCTTGAACACAGAAGTTTCGACTGGATGAGTGCATTCTGTGATGAAAACGGAAATGTGGATGAAGGGGCGCCACAGTCTAATTGGCTGTTCGGCTTTACCGGAGTGGAAGAAGGAACAAAAGTAACCGTTAATATTCATTATCCTTCTCAGGAAGTTATGAAAAAAATGATGGATATGGGATTTGAAGGAGGTTTCTCTATGGGGCTGAACCAGCTTGAGGAAATCCTGGCCGGCCTTAAAGGGTAAAAACTAAAATGAAAGTGATGATGTCTGTGATGCATAAAGAAAACAGGATCTTCTGCTGAAGATCCTGTTTTTAGTTGGTTATAACTTTTCTATACTGATAAAAGTTCCGTCTGTAGGTACAATCTTATAAGCATCAGCCACGGTCAGGATAGAAACTCCTCCCGAAATCTGAATTTTTAGCTTATCTCCTTTGTCAAACATAGAAAGGAATTCCATGGTGCCAACCCGGTTGGCTCCGGCCGTAATTAAGATCGCTTCATTTAAAGGGACGTCATTTCTTGCCAGTACATTACCATTTTTTAATGCCCGGAACGAAATCGTAGGTGGGCTTACGTGTATTCCTGACGTTTTCACTTTCAGGCTGATCAGGACCTTGTAGAACCCTGATTCTTTAAAAGTAAAATTATTGAAATTGGTATTTACGGCTCCCTGAGGATCAAGGATGCCAAGTTGGTCTCCATCCTGTATACTGTCATAGGCTCCGAAAGGAACGTCATTCTCTCCACAGCCGATCAGTACGCAGGTCACACTTGGGAATTCCGCTTCGGGAGTTAAAGGATTCATGCTCACACGGGTAGTTTTTCCTCCGCTTTCATAAAAAGTTGGCTTCCATTTTTCTCCGTCGTAAACCACCACTCTCTTGATGTCTTTTCTATATAAAATCATTCCCTGCATGCTGGGATCGTCTTCAAAATGGTCCGGGTGGGATGCATTGTATAGGGGGAGCTCGGTCTCGTTGTTTACGGTTGGGATCATCATTCCTTTAGATCCGGCAGCATTATCTTCTTTGTTGACAACGCTGAACATAGAGTTGGGGCTTGGATTGATGCTGCCTCCCACAATAACCTGTGAGAAGGCCGTTGTAGCTGTAAGCAAAAGCATTGTAATGTATGTTTTCTTTCTCATGTCAGTTCAGTTTTTCTATATATAAAAAGGTATCCTTATCATTCATTTTAAAATTGACTCCGGTTCCTACATTTAATCCGGTATCGGCTTGAATTCCTCCCCGTAAACGGATCTGATCACCCGCATGAAGGTATTTGGTGGTAGAAAAACTGTTTACAGAATTGGCGCTTCCGGCCGTTACAAGCAATCCGGATAATAGAAAACTGTTTTCGTGGATTTTTTGCCATCCGTCTCCGGCAGCATTGGCGTATAGAGCCTGTAGCGAGACGATGGTGGCGGCATTTCCTACAGAAAGTCCTCCTGCGCTGCTTGTTTTTACAGAGGGATTGATTCTGTAGAATCCGTCTGCCGGAATCGTAATCTCTCCGTTGGCATTCACTGTGACGCCTAAATTATTTACATTATTCCGGTCGATATCATTTAAAATATTAAACAAAAGGGTTGGGCGTCCTGTAATCCCCAATACATTGGCTACAGACTGGTCTGCAGCGCTGGATCCCAGGATACTCAGGTTTTTATAATTCTTAATACTCCTTTCAGTAGCGGAAATCCACCGGTAACCATCATATTTCACAACATCCTTCAGTTCTTTGCTGTAAAAAACAAGTCCGTTGTCCTCCGGTTTGTTATCGTAAAGGTCAGGATGAGCAGCATTGTAATTGGGAAGTTCTGTATGATTTTCTACTACAGGAAGCATGATTCCCTTTGTGCTGTGTTCTACGTGCAAAACAGCTCTTGGATGTACTGTTTCAGGGTTGTTGCCGATTTTTACCTGTGCATATCCCAGACTTCCGGCTGTTGTTGAAATGAAAAGGCTGAGCAGGATTGTTTTTTTTATCATCTTAATCACTTACTTTGGTGAACATAATTTCTCTTGGATAGTATTGGGCAATATTGGCATCAGAAGCGGCCGTTAAGGAAACAACTACGGATACTGTTGCAATAGGGGAGTGTATTCTCGGAACGATATAATCTCCCGGGTTCAGACGGATCCTGGTGCTCGTAAATGCTGCAGTATTGGTATCACCGCCAATTCCCAGGATACCATAATAATCAGGAAAGAATGTGGTGAGCTTTACCTCATTGTAGCTTCCGTTGGCCTGTTTCAGATAAGCTCTCAGCTGGTACTGCGGTCCGCTGGTCAGTGAGACGGCTCCGCCGGTTTTTGACGGGATGTTCATGTAGATCTCATAAACACCCGGTTCATTGATCACGAATCTGGCATTGTCATAATTCTGATCTCCATAAAGACCGCCTCCGGGAATTACAGCTGTTTGTCTTGAGATATTGAGATTGTTGTAAGACTGTATGCCGTCGACAGGTGCACTGAAGCCAATTCCTGTATGCCGTCCACAGCCAAGAAGAACGCAGGTTACACTTGATTCTTCACCTGCATTAGATAAAAACCTGCTTTGTTTCATTTTAAAATCTGCTGCTGCAGGCTCATTATTCCACTGTGATCCGTCATAGGAGTAGAAAGTGGCGTGTGACTTTTCGAACATTATCAATCCTGCCATTTCAGGGTCTGAGAATGAATTGTACAATGGAAGATGTTCCGGTGAAGATACTTCGGGAAGCATCATACCGTAGCTTTTTCCTTCATGTTTCCCATCGATCTGTAAAATGGCTTTGCTGTGGATTTCGACTGTCTGGTTTTTCGAAATACCTACTTGTGAAAAAGTCAAATTAACAATGAGCAACATCAATGAAGTGTTGATTTTTTTCATGGTCTGATTTCTATTTAAATTTTAATCTGTTGATCCAGAAGAATATTCTTTTTCGAAATACATCGTTTTTTCAGTTTTTAGTTTTTTGTGTTACGTTTTATGTAAATTCTTATCCTTCCCGGTTCGTCTAATGAACGGGTTATCACTTGTTGTGTCGTTTTGTCCGGAGTATATCGCTATCCGATAAACCGGAAGAAAATGACCAAAATATTCTGAGGGAAAATTGACCTTGGTAACAGGTCAAAAGAATGCGGTCTGTGTGTGACTAAAATACAAATCTAATGTGGTATCCGCCAACCAAAATGAAAAATATTGTATGCGTTGTATTGAATAAATTGATAATGCTTTGGGAATGAATTGGTTTAAAATTTTAATTATAGTTTTATTTTTAAATTAAAATTTTAATCAATAACTGATGTATGTTTAAAAAAAAAGAGATAAGCATGGGCTTATCTCTGTTGTATCAAAGGAATGTTCTTTTTTATCCTGATTTTTGATAATTTTTCAAGTGTTTCATTGCCAAATTTTCAAACGGATATATTTTTAAGATTAAATCAGTTCTTCTTCCTGAAAATACTGAATAATTGCCTTTTTCATAAGCAAGGTCTGTTCATTAGGCCGTAGTTCCGGAAGTTCCTCCAATTTTTCAAACTGTGGCCATCCGTCTTCATAATGGGTAAATTTGTAATATCCAAATGGCTCCAGCAGTCTGCAAACTGCAATATGAATCAGGTTCACTTTGTCATCTTTCGTATATTTCTGCTGGCCGCTTCCCAGCTCCTGTAATCCTATTAAAAACAAAAGCGTTTCAATAGGCGGGTTCTTTTCAGTCTGGAAATTGTCTTCAAAGAACTGTTCTATTTTTTTCCAATATTCGGACTCGTTCATAAGGTTGATAAGTGATATTTATAATTATTTTGTGAACGTTTTTTTAACCCGTCACCTCATTTCTTCATCAATTCTTGTCTATCTTTAAAAGAAACGCATATTCCAGTGCATCTTCTTTAAGAGATTCAAATCTTCCGCTGGCTCCTCCATGTCCGGAGCTCATATCTGTTTTAAAAATTAAAATATTGTCATCCGTTTTCAATGCTCTCAGTTTTGCGGTCCATTTGGCAGGCTCCCAATACTGTACCTGGGAATCATGGAATCCTGTAGTGATCAGCATGTGCGGATAGTCTTTAGCTTCTACATTATCATAAGGAGAATACTCTTTCATATAATGGTAATATTCTTCATCATTCGGATTTCCCCACTCGTCGTATTCCCCGGTCGTTAAAGGAATTGTGTCGTCAAGCATGGTGGTAACTACATCTACGAAAGGAACCTGTGCTACAATTCCGTGGAAAAGCTTTGGTTCATAGTTCACAACAGCACCTACCAGAAGGCCGCCGGCGCTTCCACCCATTGCATACATATGTTGGGATGAAGTATAATTTTCCTGGATTAAATATTTCCCGGCATCGATAAAATCGAAGAACGTATTTTTCTTAAACAGCATTTTTCCGTCTTCATACCATTCCCTTCCCAGGTACTCTCCACCGCGGATGTGTGCAATGGCATAGATGAAGCCTCTGTCAAGAATAGATAACCTTACATTCGAAAAGCTGGCATCTACCGTATGGCCGTAGCTTCCATATCCATAGAGAAGCAGCGGCGTATCGGCTGACTTTTTGGTATCTTTATGATAGACCAGTGAAATAGGGATCTTTGTTTCTCCATCTCTGGAATCGGCCCATACCCTTTCAGAAATATAATTTTCTGGGAAGAACTTTCCGCCTAAAACTTCCTGCTGCTTCAGAAGGACTGTTGTTTTTTCCTTCATATTGTATTCGTACGTAGAACTTGGCTGCGTCAGCGAAGTATAGCCGTAGCGCAGAACTTCAGTGTCAAATTCAAGATTGATTCCTATATAAGCGGTATAGGTAGGATCAGAAAAAGGCAGGTAATGGGATTCCTGTGTTTTCTCATCAATAATTTTGATCTGAAGTAAACCTCTTTCTCTTTCTTCAAGGACCAGATAGTCTTTGAAAATCTCAAAACCTTCCAGAAGAACTTCTGCACGGTGAGGAATGACGTCGATCCAGTTTTCCATACCACAGTTGTCAATCTTTGTTTTTACAATTTTGAAATTGATGGCATCATCAGCATTGGTAATGATATAAAATTCATCTTCGTAATGTTCCACAGAATATTCAAGATCATCTATTCTTGGCTGTATTATTGTCCAGTCTGCAAAAACATTGTCAGAAGGAATAAAACGGTGCTCATCGGAAATCGTGCTTGAACTGGCAATGAAAATGTACTGTAAGGATTTCGTTTTAAAAACATTGACATCAAAAGTTTCATCCTCCTCATGGAAGATCAGCACATCCTCAGAAGAATCAGTGCCTAATTGGTGCCTGTATACCTGGAATGCACGCAGGCTTTTATCTTTTCTGATGTAGAAAATATGCTGGTTATCGTTCGCCCAAACAGCTTTTCCTGTAGTATTCGGAATAGTGTCCGGCAGAATTTTCCCGGTCTTTAGATTTTTAAAATTTAAAGTGTAAATTCTTCGTCCTACATTATCGGAAGAAAAAGATGTAAGTTCGTTGTTAGGACTTACCGCAACACTTCCTACTTCAAAGAAGCTTTCCCCTTCAGCTAAAATATTTACATCGAGAATGATCTCTTCAGGATTGTCAAGACTTTTATGCTTTCTGCAGAAGATGGGATATTCTTTTCCTTCTTCATATCTTACGATGTACCAGTATTCGTTAAAAATATAAGGCAGAGATTCGTCATCTTTTTTATAACGGGCCTTCATTTCTTCAAAAAGTTCTTCCTGGAGAGCTTCTGTATCTTTCATGATGAATTCTTCGTAAGCATTTTCTTCCTCAAGATATTGGATGACTTCGGGATTTTCCCTTTCATTGAGCCAGAAGTAATTGTCAATTCTTCGGTCGCCGTGAGTTTCTAATATTTTTTCTATTTTTTTTGCCTGTGGAGCTTTCATCTCTATTTCAATTTTTTACGTCTTATGTACTTTTACAGAGACGTTACATTCAATGTTAATTCTTGTTCAAATATAAAGAAAGGCTATCAAACTTTTGATAGCCTTTTTACTAATATTGGATGACGGGTTATTTTTTTATGGATTTAATGGTTTTCACACTTCCGTCTTTCATTTTTAGGGTAACAAAATAAAGCCCTTCTTTTAAGTCTCTTAAATCAAGTGAAGAAGAGGGTTTTTCAATCGTTTTGACCATTCTTCCGGCAGCGTCAGTAACCGAAACAGATTGTACATCAGAAATATCGGAGATAGTAAGTACGTCGCTGAAAGGGTTTGGTGATACCATGATTTTCTTTTTACTGTCGGTGACTTCATGGGTAGAAAGTAAATTCTCATCATATGCTGAAATTTGGAATGTACCACTGTCCGTAAAGTTGCCGATCTGCCAGACACTTGCATAAAGAATTTCGCCCGGAGTCTGCCCTGTTAAAGAAAGTAAGGAAAAAAAGCCTTGTCCGCTATTATTGTCACAGGCAATTTCTGTTAATGAGCCACAGGTTCCGCTATAAACACTGAGTGTACTATAATTAAAATTAGATCCGGGATCACTTTGGGTTTCAATTTTAAGATTTCCACTTGGTGGTACTGTTACAGTAAACCATACATTGTTGATCGCTGTTGAAAGACATGAGGGTGAAGAGCCATCAGTAGTGGCTTCGTCATTACCGGATATAATGGCTCCGGAATTGAAATCTCCTCCAACCGTTAAAGGTGTTGCTCCTGAGCACTCATCATTTGCCGGTAGGATAGGATCATACGCTGCAATCTGGAATTCTCCTGAACTGGAGTAGGAATCATATTTCCATACACTGATGTAAACCGTTTCACCTGGAATCAGTCCGGTTAATACTGTTGGTGGAAAACCCAAATTATTGCAGGTGATTTCAGTTAAAGAATTACAGGAACCTCTATAAACATTCACTACACGACCGAAAAATGTAGGTCCGGAAGCTTCTTTCAGTTTAATGGTTAAATTTCCACTTTGTGGTACCACTGCTGTGAACCATACATTGTCTATGGCATCAGGATCGCACGAAGGTGTAGAGCCGTCAGTTGTAGCACTGTAGTTATTGGTGGTAATGGCTCCTGAATTAAAATCAGTTCCTACCGTTAAGGCAATTGCCCCTGAGCACACATCATGGGCTGGTGGGATAGGATCATAAGCGGAAAGCTGAAATTCTCCATTGTCTGATAGATAATATTTTCCAACACTTATGTACAATATTGCACCAGGGGTTTGACCTGTTAAAAAAATAGATGAAAAACCACCATTACCATTATCATCATCACATTCAATCTCAGCTAAAGAACCGCAAGAACCGCTGAAAACAGTCACTACACTGTCACCAAATAAAGATCCTGAGACCTCACGGGTTTCTATTGTCAGCTTACCACTGGCCGGAACTATTGCTGTAAACCAAAGATTGTCTGAAGTATTGGATTGGCAGGAAGGAGCAGGCCCATCAGTAGTGGCTCCGGTATTATCAAATGTGGCAGCTCCTGAAGCGAAATCAGTTCCCACGGTCAGGGCGATTGCTCCCGTACAGTCATCGTTTTGTGCGTTGATTAATGCAGCTGTTAAAAGAAATAAACAAAGTAATATTTTCTTCATAATAAAGTTTTTTAATACTTCTAAATATAGAGAATTAACTATACTGTTTAAGAAAACGGGAATAATTTAATTAATTGATTATTAGTGATTAATGATCCTTTTTGTAATGTATGCTTTGCAATAATAATTACGCTGAAAAGATTATATTATTAAATATTTTTGTTGTGTTTACAGTGCCTTTTACTTAAAAAATAATGCAAAAAAGGCTGCCCATGGGCAGCCTTTTTTATTCAGCAGGATCGCAGAACTATTTTTTTATGGATTTAATAGTTTTCACACTTCCGTCTTTCATTTTTAAGGTAACAAAATAAAGTCCTTCTTTTAAGTCTCTTAAATCAAGTGAAGAAGACGGTTTTTCAATCGTTTTGACCATTCTTCCGGCAGCGTCAGTAACCGAAACAGATTGTACATCAGAAATATCGGAGATAGTAAGTACGTCGCTGAAAGGGTTTGGTGATACCATGATTTTCTTTTTACTGTCGGTGACTTCATGGGTAGAAAGTAAATTCTCATCATATGCTGATATGCGGAATGTACCACTGTCTGTAAAGCTGCTGTACTTCCATACACTTACATAAAGCGTTGCACCTGGAGTCTGCCCGGTTAAAGAGAGTAATGAGAAATACCCCTGGCCACTGTCTTCGTCACACGCAAGTTCAGTTAATGAACCGCATGCTCCGCTGTATACAGTAATAACGCTGTCATTAAATTCTGATCCGGAAACATTTTTGGTTTCAATTTTAAGATTTCCGCTTGGTGGTACTGTTACAGTAAACCATACATTGTTGATCGCAGTCGAGTTACATGAAGGAGAAGAGTTATCAGTAGTTGCTTCGTCATTGCCGGATATAATGGCCCCGGAATTGAAATCTCCTCCAACTGTTAAAGGAGTCGCTCCTGAACATTCATTATTTGCTGGTGGAATAGGATCATACGCTGAAATCTGGAAATCTCCTGAATTTGCATACGAATCATACTTCCATACACTGATGTAAACCGTTTCACCTGGGGTCAGTCCGGTTAATGCTGTTGATGAAAAGCCGTAATCATTGCAGATGATTTCATTTAAAGAAGCACAGGTACCACTGTAAACGGCAACTGCAGCGTCGTAAAATAAAGATCCTGAAACTTCTTTCAGTTTAATAGTTAAATTTCCGCTTTGTGGTACCACTGCTTTGAACCATACATTGTCTATGGCATCAGGATCGCAGGAAGGGGTGGAATTATCGCTGGTAGCTTCATCATTGCTGGTTATAATGGCTCCCGAATTAAAATCAGTTCCTACCGTTAAGGCAATTGCTCCCGAACATTCATCATGGGCCGGCGGAATAGGATCATATGCTGCAATCTGGAATTCTCCGCTATCGGCATACGAATCATACTTCCATACACTGATGTAAACGGTTTCACCAGGAGTCTGACCCGTTAACACGGTTGGTGAAAAGCCGTAATCATTGCAGGTGATTTCATTTAAAGAAGTACAGGTACCGCTGTAAACACTCACCACAGGGCTGTAAAATGAAGATCCTGAAACTTCTTTCAGTTTAATGGTTAAATTTCCGCTTTGCGGGATCACTGCTTTGAACCATACGTTATCTATAGCGTCAGGATCGCAGGAAGGGGTAGAGCTGCCCGTTGTAGCGCTGTCATTATTAGTGGTAATAGCTCCGGAATTGAAATCAGTTCCTACCGTTAAAGAAATTGCTCCTGAGCATTCATCATTGGTTGGCGGAATAGGGTCATAAGCTGAAATCTGAAACTCTCCGGAACCGGTGAATGAGTCATATTTCCAGACACTCAGGTAAAGTGTTTCACCCGGAGTCAGTCCGGTCAAAACTGTTGGTGTAAAACCATAATCATTACATTTGATTTCATTTAAGGAATTACAGGTGCCGCTGTATACGCTAATGATAGGATCATCAAATGCAGATCCGGAAACCTCTTTCAGTCTGATTGTAAGATTACCGCTTTGTGGTACTACAGCCGTAAACCATACATTGTCTGTAGCATTCTGGTCACAGGAAGGAGTAGGGCCTCCGGTAGTTGCCCCGTTATTGTTTGCGGTGATGACTCCCGATGCAAAATCTGTTCCCACAGATAGAGACACGGCTCCGGAACAGTCGTCATTTTGTGCATAGATCAATGCGACTGTCAGAAAAAATAAACAGGATAATAGTTTTTTCATGGTTAAAAATTTTTTAAATATAAATAAAAAATCTCTTCTATGGGATAAAATTATAATTTTCCAACTGTTTGGTTTTTAGTTTTTAAAATAATGATTTGAGCCGTTCTGATATAAAAAACCACCTTTTCAATTTGAAAAGGTGGTTGTATTGTAATATTGAAATTAAAGGCTATTTATGCAGAGCCTTAATATATTTTTCAAGAGCCATTGTCATAGAAGGAGTTTCCTTCGTAGGGGCCATTAAATCTACTTTTAATCCTGCTTCTTCGGCAGCCGCCAGAGTGGTGTTTCCGAAAACGCCAATCTTTGTTTCGTCCTGCTTGAAGTCCGGGAAGTTCTGCTGCAGAGATTTGATTCCCTGCGGGCTGAAGAAAATCAGCATATCATAATCTTTAATATTGATATCAGTAAGATCACTGCATACCGTACGGTACATGATTGCTCTCGTCCATTCTACATTCGCTGCATCTAAAGTTTTTACAATATCCGGGCTTAGAACATCTGATGATGGCAGCAGATATTTTTCAGTTGGGAATTTTTTGAAAAGAGGAAGCAGGTCTGAGAAGTTTTTCTCCCCAAAGCTGATTTTTCTTTTTCTGTAAACAATATGCTTTTGAAGGTAGTTGGCAATTGCTTCCGACTGGCAGATATATCTCATGGTATCCGGAACTGAAAAACGCAGCTCCTCTGCAAGTCTGAAGTAATGGTCAATCGCATTCTTACTGGTAAAAATAATACCGGTATACTGCGTCAGATCTATCTTCTGTGTTCTGAGCTCTTTATTGTCAACCCCTTCGACGTGGATAAATGGACGGAAATCAATCTTTATTTTTTCCTTCTTCGCTATATCCAGATATGGAGAAGACTCACTAGGCGCTGGTTGAGAAACCAATATAGACTTTATTCTCATCATTGACATTTATTAAAAAAATAACAACTTCCAAAGCAATAATAATGGTGCGATTTGGAGGGTGCAAATATACAAAAATTTATAATACCATTTCTCCGGAAGAATCTTGTTCTTGTGAAATAAATAGAAAAATACTTTGAAAATGAACACAAAAGCAAAGAAGCAGAAATAATATAAAAACATTTTATTTCTGTCTATAGGGAAGTAATAATGGGTTACACACAGAATTATCAGTAAAAAAGACAGGATAAAATAAAATTTGGTGGAGGTGAAATAAAAAATAGACCACTTTTTTCCATCCCCTATACTTTGGTAAAATAAAAACCCTAAAGTAGATCTTGTTAAATAAAAAAGCAGCACCGCCAGCAAAGTATACCCGAATTTATTCAGCTGATATCCGAAAAGCTGCAGATCGGCAATATATTTAGGAACTACGGGAATGTATTGCGAGATCAGTACAGATAAAGTAAGCGTTGTCACACAGGAAGTGATGATCCAGCTCGGGAGGTTATTGCTCGCATCAAAATATTTCTGAAGCAGAAAATCTTTAAGGCTGGCATCCCTTTCTATAATGTTCATCATAAAAACATATAAAAATATACAGCCTACGAGTATAAAGATTACCCAGTCATTGTTCTCAGGTATTCTTACATGATTGATGTAGTTTGGTAATGACGGCAAAATTTTATTTTTTATTTCTTATTTAGCTTCAAAAACCACAGATCGGCATAGATTTTTTATGGAACGGCCTGTGAAAACATAGTTTAATATCCTTTCTCCGGATTTTACAGATGATTCGGATTCTTTGATAAAAGTTTCTGCATCATTCACTTAATCCCTGAAAAATATTTTTGCAAAATTATAGATTATTTTGTATAAAATAAAAAGGTTAAATAAACTATCTTTGCAAACTGAAATGAAAAAACTCGTCATCATCCCGACTTATAACGAAAAGGAAAATATTGAAAATATTATTTCCGCGGTTTTTGCATTGGAAGATGACTTTCACATTCTGGTAGTAGACGATTCTTCTCCGGATGGTACCGCAGGGCTTGTAAAGGAACTGCAGAAGAAATATCCGCATTATCTGCATCTGTCAGTAAGACATACCAAGGATGGTTTAGGAAAAGCCTACATTCATGGTTTCAAATGGGCGATCGAAAACAAATACGATTACATTTTTGAAATGGATGCCGATTTTTCCCATAACCCGGATGATTTACCCAAACTTTTTGAAGCCTGTCTGAATGCTGATATGGCGATCGGTTCAAGGTACTCAAAAGGAGTAAATGTGGTCAACTGGCCGATGGGTAGAGTATTGCTGTCTTATTTTGCTTCCAAATACGTAAGGTTCGTTTTGGGGCTTCCTATTCACGATACTACAGCAGGATTTGTCTGCTTTTCAAGGAAAGTGCTGGAAGAGATCGGTCTGGATAATGTAAAACTGAAAGGCTACGGATTTCAGATAGAAATGAAATTCAGGGCTTATAAAAAAGGCTTCAGAGTGGTAGAAGTACCTATCATATTTACCAACAGGATTTTAGGGGAAAGCAAAATGAATGGAGGTATTATTCATGAAGCGGTGTTTGGGGTTTTAAATTTAAAATGGAAATCCATCATCAACAGATTATGATTATGAAAAAACTGATCTTCATTTTCGTTGTACTGGCACTGTTTTCATGCAGCGATTATATTGATAAGCCCAAAAACCTGGTTGCTAAAGATCTGATGGCTGAGATTATTGCCGATCTTGCGATCAATGACCAGGCTGTTTTTATGTATCAGGATAAAAATCTGGAAGCGGGCACAAGATTTGTTCTCAAGTCTCACAATGTAAAACCTGAAGACTTCACAGAAAGCTTCAAATATTATGTGATCAAAGAAGAGATGGATGGGATTGCCGATGATGCACAGGAAATATTGCTGAAAAAAGATCCCAAAGCAGATAAGTACGTAAAAGATAAAATCAAGCAGAACGGAGCTTCACCAACTATGGTGAGATAGTCGGCAGGCTGAATTCCGTTCCGGATAGATCACTGGTAATACAGTGAATAAATAAAGTATACAGATGAAATTTTTTAATATAGAAAAAACCTCTGAAGGAAAAGCAAGAGCAGGGGAAATTACCACAGATCACGGGAAAATTCAGACTCCCATTTTTATGCCTGTGGGAACTGTTGCAAGTGTGAAAACTGTGCATCAGAGAGAATTAAAAGAAGACATTAAAGCCCAGATTATCCTGGGCAATACCTATCACCTTTACCTTCGTCCGGGTATGGAAACCATGCAGGATGCAGGCGGATTACACAAATTCATGAACTGGGATCTTCCTATCCTTACCGATTCAGGAGGTTTTCAGGTGTTTTCCCTGGCAAGCAACAGAAAAATGACGGAAGAAGGAGCCCGGTTCAAATCCCATATTGACGGAAGCTACCATATGTTTTCTCCGGAAAGATCAATGGAGATCCAGAGACAGATCGGAGCTGATATCTTTATGGCTTTTGATGAATGTACACCTTATCCTTGTGACTATAACCAGGCTAAATCATCCATGGAGCTTACCCACCGTTGGCTGAAAAGATGTATTGACTGGACGAATGATAATCCTGAATTATATGGCCATAAGCAAAGGCTTTTCCCGATCGTTCAGGGATCTACCTATTCAGATTTAAGAAAAATCTCTGCTGAAGTTATTTCTGAAGCAGGCGCTGAAGGAAATGCCATCGGAGGACTTTCCGTTGGAGAGCCTGAAGAAGAAATGTACAGAATCACTGACGAAGTGACTGATATCCTTCCGAAAGAAAAACCAAGATACCTGATGGGAGTAGGTACCCCATGGAATATCCTTGAATCTATCGGGCTGGGAATTGATATGATGGACTGTGTAATGCCAACAAGAAATGCCAGAAACGCAATGCTTTTCACATGGCAGGGGGTGATGAACCTTAAAAATGAAAAATGGAAGCGTGACTTCTCGCCTTTGGATGAATTCGGAACCAGCTTTGTAGACCGTGAATATTCAAAAGCGTATCTTCGTCACCTGTTCGTATCAAAAGAATATCTGGCAAAGCAGATTGCTTCAATTCATAATCTGGCATTCTACCTTGATCTGGTAAAAGTTGCCAGGGAACACATCCTTGCAGGTGATTTCTATGAATGGAAAAACTCTGTAGTACCGGTTCTAAGACAAAGGCTGTAAAAGAATTATGCTTAAAATTGTAGACAGATATATCATTAAAAAGTACCTTGGAACTTTCAGTTTCATGCTGGTACTCTTGTCTATAGTGGTGCTTGTTATTGATGTTCAGCAAAAGATTCCAAGGATAGAAAATGCAAAGGCAATTGAT
Source organism: Chryseobacterium arthrosphaerae (assembly GCF_001684965.1). Classification (NCBI taxonomy): domain Bacteria; kingdom Pseudomonadati; phylum Bacteroidota; class Flavobacteriia; order Flavobacteriales; family Weeksellaceae; genus Chryseobacterium; species Chryseobacterium arthrosphaerae. The sequence goes on from NZ_MAYG01000012.1 coordinate 473,755, forward strand.
CCTAAGCTGGATCTGGTGTACTTCCTGATTCACTTTTATCCTTTCTGGATCATTAATCTTGTTGTGACATTCCTCTCCATACTCGTGTTTATTTCGGTGATCTACTTTACATCACGTATGGCAAACAATACCGAAATCGTAGCCATTATCAGCAGTGGAGCAAGCTTTCACAGGTTTTCCAAACCTTATCTGTATACCTCGATCCTGATCGCACTGATCTCACTTATGGTGTATCATATGGTGCTTCCATGGGCCAATATCAAGAAAAATGAACTCGAAGCTTATACCTATAATGCTGCCAATAAAGAAAAGATCTTAGGAACTGCTCCGGCATCTTCACAGCTGAGCAAAACGGAATACATCTTCGTAGACTCCTGGAATAAAAGAGAAAAAAGAGGGTCCAGCTTTGTGTATCAGAAGTTTGATAAAGACCGTAAGATGGTTTACGAGCTGAAAGCGAGTGATGTATATTGGGATAAAGAAAAAAAACAGTTTGTTTTAAATAATTACTTCGAAAAAACGATCAATAAAGACAATTCCGAGAAGCTTAATAACGGAATCGAACTGAGAAAAAACTATGGCCATTCGCCGGAAGAACTTTTCCCTAACGAGCTTTTAGGACAGAATAAAACAACACCGGAACTCTTAAAATTCATAGAAAGAGAAAAAGCAAGGGGGAACAGTAACCTGAATTCTTATCTGAACGAACTTCATCAGAGAACTTCAATGCCTGTTTCCATTATCATTCTTACTTTCCTGGCGCTTTCCCTGTCATCCCAGAAGAAAAGAGGAGGCTTGGGAATCAACCTGGCGATAGGAATCTCAATGGCGTTTATTTTCGTCTTTTCATTTGAAGCTTTAAAAGTAGTGTCAGAGAATAAAAGTCTGTCTCCTGCACTGGCAATGTGGCTGCCTAACCTGGTATTCCTGCCGTTGACCCTTTATCTTTATATCAAAAGAGCCAATCAGTAAAGCAGTTTTACTTCTTTGTGATAAAAATTACGCATGCCGTCCTTTTCAAGTTCGATCCACAGTTCACCTGTCGGATCTGCATGTCGGATGATGCCATTTTGTCGCTCTTTCCCAATTTCAAAAACTGAGATCTGATCTTTTCTGAAAAGATGTTCGTTGAACCTGTCCAGAATTTCCCGGTCAGAAGGAATGTTTTTCAGTTGTTCTGATAAGAATTCATGCAGTGCGAAACTAAGGTCTTCAATATCAAATTGCTGTCCTGTCTGCGTAAGAAGCGAGCCTGCATTGGTTATAGCATCAAATTTTTCCTGGAGGATATTGATTCCGGCTCCGATGATGAAATAATTATTTTGATTAATTTTTTTCTTTTCTATTAAAATTCCAACGATTTTTTTACCTTTAAGAATAATATCATTCGGCCATTTGATCTTTACCTCTGAATCAGCCAAATTGGCAAGGAAATCCCTTATAAGAATTGCGGTATAATAATTGAATATAAAGTCGGAGCACAGGATGTTGTGGGTGTTCACTGCCAGCGTGTAAGCCAGATTTTTTCCGGCAGTCTGAGTCCATACATTTCCATACTGACCGCGGCCCTTAGTTTGATTAAAAGTATGCAATCCTATAAAATCTGAATTTTCGTAAAGTAAAAACTTGGATATTTCGTCATTAGTAGAAGAACATTCTTTTAGATAGAAGAGTTGGCTCATTTAAGAAAACTTTAAGACATTAAGGGGGTAAAAGTAAGGTTAAAGTAAAGAAAAAACAATAAATTTGCAGATTATAGTATTTTTTTAATGAATAAAACAGCAGAAAAACAAGCATTAATAGATAAAATCGTTGAAGCACTTCAGGATGTAAAAGGAGAAGACATTATGATCTTCGATCTTTCAAACATTGAAAACTCAGTAGCGGAAACGTTCGTAATATGTAGCGGAAACTCAAATACACAGGTGGCAGCATTGGCAGGAAGTGTAGAGAAGAAAGTAAGAAATGACCTGAAAGACAGACCTTGGCACGTTGAAGGAACAGAAAACGCAATGTGGGTTTTGGTAGACTATGTTTCAGTAGTAGTTCATATATTTCAGAAAGATGTACGTGAGTATTACGATATAGAAGAACTTTGGGGTGACGCAGTCATTACCAGAATTGAAAATGAATAATAAAAATTTTAAAAAGTATAAATGAATAATAAAGGATTCAACTGGTTCTTTCCTATTGTAATCATAGCTCTTTTGCTATTTTTTGGCTCCAATTTTTTAGGAGGTGATACTGCAAAATCTATTGATGAAGATGGTTTCTTTAGAGAAATGCAGGCGGGGAAAGTCCAGAATATAATTATATACAAAGACATAGAAAAAGCTGATGTTTTCCTTACCAAAGAAGCAAAAGCCGCAATGGTGAGCAAAACAGCAAAAGATAATAACCCTCTTTCAGCCCTGGATATGGCCCCTAAAGCAGACTTTACTGTTAAATACGGAGACCTTCAGCTCTTCCTTCAGAAATTTGACCAGGTAAAAGCTGCCAATCCGGCGATTAAAACCGCTAAAGATTACGGAACGGGTAAAAGCCCTTTCACTGATATTCTGATATCTGCATTGATCTGGATTGCTATTTTAGGATTATTCTACTTCCTTCTTTTCAGAAAGATGGGCGGAGGCGGAGGTCCTGGCGGACAGATCTTCTCTATCGGGAAATCCAAGGCCAAGCTTTTTGATGAAAAAGAAAGAATTCAGGTAACATTCAAAGATGTTGCAGGATTGGAAGGGGCTAAAGAAGAAGTTCAGGAAGTTGTTGATTTCCTTAAAAACTCTGAAAAATATACCAAACTGGGAGGTAAAATTCCTAAAGGAGTATTATTGGTAGGGCCTCCGGGAACCGGTAAAACCTTATTGGCAAAAGCGGTTGCGGGAGAAGCTAAAGTACCTTTCTTCTCACTTTCAGGTTCTGATTTCGTAGAAATGTTCGTTGGGGTAGGAGCTTCAAGAGTAAGAGACCTTTTTGCCCAGGCAAAAGCTAAATCTCCTGCGATCATCTTTATCGATGAGATTGATGCCATCGGACGTGCCAGAGGGAAAAATAATTTCTCAGGCGGAAACGACGAAAGAGAAAATACATTGAACCAGCTTCTTACAGAAATGGATGGTTTCGGTACCGATACGAACGTTATCGTAATGGCAGCAACCAACAGAGCAGATATCCTTGATAAAGCTCTGATGAGAGCAGGACGTTTTGACCGCTCGATCTATGTAGACCTTCCGGAGCTTCATGAAAGAAGACAGATCTTTGATGTTCATTTGAAAAAGATCAAGCTTGATGATAATGTAGACAGAGAATTCCTTGCTAAGCAAACCCCTGGTTTCAGTGGAGCTGATATTGCCAATGTGTGTAACGAGGCGGCACTTATCGCAGCAAGAAATAACCATACTTCAGTAACCAAACAGGATTTCCTTGATGCTGTAGACAGAATCATCGGTGGTCTTGAAAAGAAAAATAAAGCGATCAAACCTTCTGAAAAAAGAAGAGTGGCTTACCACGAAGCAGGTCACGCAACAATCTCCTGGCTGGTAGAGCATGCCTCTCCGCTTTTAAAGGTAACAATCGTTCCAAGAGGACGTTCACTGGGAGCAGCATGGTATCTTCCTGAAGAAAGACAGCTTACAACTACTGAGCAGATGCTGGATGAAATGTGTGCCACATTGGGAGGTAGAGCTGCCGAGCAGGTGATCTTCAACAATATTTCCACAGGAGCACTTTCTGACCTGGAAACGGTAACGAAGAGAGCACAGGCAATGGTGACGATCTACGGATTGAGCCCGAATATCGGGAATATTTCTTACTATGACAGCTCAGGGCAGTCTGAATATTCTTTCGGAAAACCTTATTCTGAAGAAACCGCTACGAAAATTGATGCAGAGATCAAGTCGATCATCGAAAACCAGTATGAAAGAGCAGTAAGAATTCTTGCAGAAAATAAGGATAAACTGGATGCTTTAGCGGGTAAGCTTTTAGAAAAAGAAGTGATCTTCCGCGAAGACCTGGAAGAGATTTTCGGAAAAAGAGCCTGGGATCCTGAATTGACAGAGAAACCGGTTACCAATACAATCCCTGAAAAAGATCAGCCGGAAGTATTGGAAACTCCTCAGATCAAAGAGAAAGAAGAAGAGAGCGAAATACAGGCGCCTGAAAGCCCTACACAGCTTTAAAATTCTTCTGAAAAGAGAATAAATATAACCTGACAGCTTCAAAACTGTCAGGTTTTTTCATATTTAAGGAGATATTTTAGACACGATTGTAATTTATTTTCTATTTTTGTATAAAGTTGACTAAAAATAGATTAAGTTGAATTTATTCAAGAGGATTGTAAGCAAACTTACCAACCAGCCTGAGGAAGAGGAAAAACAGAGCCTGGAGAAGCTTGGGGATTCGCTGAAAAATGCGGATCTTGACTATAAGTTTGCGCAATTATTTACGCATTCAGGAGGATTTTTTAATTATTGTGCAGATGAAGCGGAAGCTCTACAAACTTTAAATCAAATTATCAAAATAGAAGGGATCGGCAATCTTTTCTGCTGGGATAAAGAACTTCAGAACTTTTTAAATGTTGTGAAGGCCCCTTATACCTCAGAATTGCAGCCGTCTAATGATGCAGCATTCATCACCTGTGAATATCTGATTGCCTATGATGGCAGGATCATGCTTTCACACAACAATATTCTCCATTATCATTCTTCAAGGCTGCCGGATCGAATTATCATCATTGCCAATGTGTCACAGATTGTAAACAACCTGAATGATGCCATGGGGAAAATAAAAAGGAACGGAAATATCAAGAACCTTACTTCCATCAGTGGAAGCCAGTCTAAAATGGACAGTTCTTCCAACGCCAATACAAAACTGTTTTTATTGCTGCTTGAAGATTAAAGCACCCACTTCTAAATTTTAAATTTTGGACAAAAATCTCATTCAAAGAACCATTTCAGGGATAGTTTATGTGGCTATCATCATTCTTTGTTCAACGCCATTGGGCGCACAACTGATCAATAGTATTGCACCGGGCCTTATCAAACAGCAGTATCTTTATCATGCATTAATGAGCCTGTTACTGGTTGTAGGGACCTGGGAGTGTGTAAAGATCATGAAGTTTGGAAAAGGATATGAGAAATGGGTGGTCTATCCGCTTGTCATTTTTATATTTTATATCTTTTCCAAAAGGTATTTTAATCACGATTTCTTTTTTGATTTCAGGCTGAGTGAGATTCTTGCATTGGCCCTCATCGGAATTGCCGTGGTGACTTTGTTCAAATATCCGAACGAACTGTATTTTGATAGCGGAAAGCTGATCTTTACGGTTATTTATGTAGCATTACCATTCAGCTTTGCTTTAGGTCTGCCTAAATTTTCAAGCTATAACGATACTTTCTCTCTGGAGGTTCTTTTCCTGTTTATCCTGATATGGAGCAGTGATACTTTTGCCTATCTGGTAGGTAAATTCTTTGGGAAGCATAAGATGGCTCCTAAAATTTCCCCTAAAAAAACATGGGAGGGATATATTGGCGGAGTTGTTCTTACGTTGGTTTTATCCTACTTTATAGAGCATTACCAGCCTGAGTTGAGAGGGAACTGGATGTTTGTAGGATTCCTTGTTGCAGCTTTTGCTCCGTTGGGTGATCTTGTAGAGAGCCAGCTGAAAAGAAATTTCGGGGTGAAAGACAGCGGAAACATTATTCCGGGACACGGAGGTGTTTTAGACAGGCTGGATAGTTTTATTATCTGTGTTCCTGTCGTATATTTGTACTTTATTTTAGAAAAATTTATTTAGTCTCATGAAATTACATAGAGAATCAAAAGGAACCATTACCCTGGCTACGATACTTTTCATTGTATTGGGAGCCTTGGCGATCTATTTCCTTAAAATATGGTCACTGGTGATCATTGCACCATTATTGGTGGTTTACTGTCTTATATTCTGGTTCTTCAGAGTGCCGGACCGTACTATTCTTGACCACAAAGAAAATGTGATCGCTCCGGTTGACGGAAAGGTGGTAATGATCAAAGAAGTGGAAGAAGGAGAGTTCCTGAAAGGAAAAGCGATCCAGGTTTCCATCTTTATGTCACCGCTGAATGTGCATATCTGCAGATATCCGGTTTCAGGGAAAGTGATCTATAAAAAATACCATCCGGGTAAATACCTTGTAGCGTGGCATGAGAAGTCCTCTACAGAAAATGAAAGAACAACGGTAGCGGTGGAAACTTTCACCAACCATAAAGTTGTCTTCAGACAGATTGCAGGATATGTGGCAAGAAGGATTGTTTTCTACTGTAATGAAGGTGATCAGGCTAAAGCCGGACATGAGTTTGGATTTATCAAATTCGGATCGAGAATGGATGTTTTTCTGCCGCTGGATACTGAAATCGTCTGTAAGATCGGTGATATTACCAAAGGTGGTCTGGATGTTATCGCCAGGCTTAAAGAAAATTAAACGTTATTTTACTACAGAAATAAGAGAGAGTCATAGGAATGGCTCTCTTTTTTATTTGATGAAAAACAACATCCGGGAATACATTGGGTCTGATCAGTCCGGACAGTCAATCTATGACTCTGATACAGACTTATAATTTTTTGCTTGTGATATTTCCATTGCAGGTAACCGATAGGATTTCGCGTATTAAATGACAGATATCTGGCATTTTGTTTCATTGATATATGCCTTAATTTTAAGGTGTCTGCCTGGTAAAAGAGCTGTCTGCGATCATCGATACTCCGATACATTATATCCAAAATATGATATAGGCAGGGTTAGTTAACTGTTAAAATTATAATAACCTTTTTAATATTATTTGTTGTTGCAATTCATTAAAAATTTAATAAAATTTAAAAGTCATACGGACTTCATGACCGGTAATGAAACAGAAAGGATGAGTGTTGATGTTGAACGCAATGGCGTCAATCTTATCAACCGGTATTTGGCATTATTATTTTTCATATTTCTATTTTATTCTGTTTTCATCATCGTCTTTTTCGGAGATATGTTTGTTTCAATATTTCTTATGATCATCACTTTTTTCTGGTTGATCTTAATTGCCGTTAATAAGAAAACAAACCACATGGAAAAGATACCGAAGACTTTCGATACCTGTATTTTTGTTCTGTTGACGTTTATAGTTAGTTTTTTTAATACATATACTTATAAAAATGCCGGTGTAGAATATTTTTATTTTTGCCTGCTGTTTGCCGTTCCATTTTTTTTCAATTATAAAAAAGATTCTTTTTTCATTTTTTTTATTGTGTTTATCATCAGTATCAATTTTATCGGCTGTATATATTTTGATTTTGACTTCTTACCCAGAAGCACTTATTTGAAAGAAACTGATCTTAATACGATAAGGCTGTGGAACATCCTGTTTGCCATTTCATCTTTCCTTATGGATGTCATTTTTATTACCCAAAAGGACATGCTGATCAGAGGATTAATGGTAGATACCAAAAGAAAAGACTCCAAAATCAGAGATTTAGTGAAGACCAATGCAGAACTGATGAAACATCAGATGCTCAGTAATTATATTACAGAAGATGATATTCAGGAGATTGTATGGCTGGCAGAAAATAACTCTCCTTTATTCTTTGAAAAGTTTCAAATGTTTTTCCCCCATTTTTTTCCGGATATTCTGGAGATCAGTCCCAAGCTTATTCATTCTGAACTGCACTATTGTGCCTTGATGAAACTTGATTTCGATACTAAAAAAATAGCGCAGTGTACCAATAACAGTGTGCGTGCCGTAGAAAGTAAAAAGTACAGAATAAGAAAGAAACTCAGCATACCCTCTGAAGTAAATATCAATAGTTTTATTATCAAAATCTAGAGTTTCATAATCAAAGCCTTCTGAAAATTAAAGAACGGGAAGATACACGGCCTTAGACTTTGAGTCCTGCTCTTACTGACTGTATGAAAATTCAAATCCGCTCACTTTTGGCTGTATACGTTGCAATATGTGAGTTTTACCACGTAATGAGTAGTATTGCGTATTGGTTTTTTCTGTTCTAAGTGGCTACGCAAATTAATTTTGTTTCGAAAAATTTTTTAATTCACTAAATAAATTTAACATGATGAAAACAAAATTATCAACGGCCGGAATAAGGCTTTTGTTACTGGCTTTGCTATTAACTTTTGGAGTGTTTTACTCGCAAGCCAACAACGGCGCTGTAGGAATTAATACTACAACCCCAAACCCGAATTCCGTTTTAGATGTTGTTTCCGGAAATAACAATAAAGGAATACTCATTCCAAGGCTTACTGAAGCTCAAAGGGACGCAATAGTAATTAATAAAGCAACAGATAACGGTCTTACCATTTATAATACAACGGAAAATTGTTTAAATTATTGGAGTGCCATAGATGATGAATGGAAAAGTGTCTGCGGGCAGCTGGGAAAAGCTGTTTTTACAATAGACTGTTCTGCGACTAAAGCACAGGGAAGCTACGTAAAAGGAAAAGAGCTTGGCAGTTCCAATTATCTGAGTGTTTCCGTTAATGTAACGAAGCCGGGAAATTATACCATTTCCGGAACTACCTCCAACGGATACAATTTCTATGGAACAGGAGTTTTTCTCAATGCAGGAGTGCAGACCATTCAGGTTCCGGGACAGGGAATTCCACAGAACATCCAGTCAGATACTGTAGAAATGAATATAAATGGTGCAGACGTTACATGTACACCCCCAGTTACCATTTCTGTTCTCAGCCCGGCAGGTTCCTATACAATGAGCTGTGGAAGCGCAAAAGCAAACGGTGTATATAAAGTGGGTGTACCGCTTACGGCTTCCAATACCATTACTTTACCGGTAAATGTTTCAGCATTGGGAAGTTATACGATTACAACCAATACGGTTGACGGAATTTCTTTCAACGGATCCGGAACCTTTACTTCCACAGGAAATCAAAATGTAACTTTATACGGAACGGGAACTCCATCGTCTACATCAGTAAAAACAATTACGGTTACTTCTGACAGCCAGGGAGGTGTATCTACCACATGTTCTGTGAATGTTGTGGTTGCCATCCCTAAGAAAACCGTTCTTCACATCGGAGCGGAGACAGCTTACGGCTATAGTGCTTACACAGGGCCTTCAAGAAGACTGATGGATTCCCCTTCAAATTTCGGAACCACAGCTTCGAGTATTGTAAAATATGAAGGCTTTAACCATATATCCTTGGGGAATAGCCCTTCAGCATCAGCTCTTCAGGCTGCCCTTAACAATAAACCTGATATCGTAATAATAGGCTTCAGCTATGCACCTGATGCTGCTTCAGCGTCACATATCGCTTCTTATCTGAATAAAAAAGGAGTTGTAATTGCCCTTATGGAAGAGCCTTTAAGTATTCAGAGAATGTTCCAGGCAATATATGCTGACCCTACCATTTCTGCATCCCATGGATCGGGTGCCGGATCTGTTTATTCACTTGTCAGTACAGATGATCCTATACTGAACGGACCCTTCGGAGATGTGAGAGGAAAATTGTGGGGCGAAGATGCTTCTGTCACTGTAAATATTTCCGGGCTTACAAGCGGTTTTATTCCTTACAGTTATTCACAGGCCATCAACGTTTCTGGTTCAAGAAACGGAGTTTCAGGATTGAGAAGCAGCAATGTAAATCTTGTCTGGTTTGGTGACGGAGGTTTTTTAAGTAACAGTAATGCCGACGGAAGTCAAATTACAAGTAATACCATTACGCCTTTTGTTGCTCCAAGTTCAGGAGGATATTTCCCGGTTGAAAAATCTTCTTACGGGGTTGCTGGGAACGGATATGCTTTAGGATCAATGCAGGTGCAGAACTCTATACTGTTTGCCAATATGGTTGCCTGGGCAGTTCAACAGGCAGAATCCAACGGAATAAACACCCAATGATGAAAAGCTTTTAAAGACAGCTCCGGTACGGTATCGTACCGGAGTTTTTTATTTTATATACTTTTTCACCTCCTCAAGCAGGTTCAGAATAAACTCTAAAGGTAAATCACTTTCTGCATCAATTAAAAGGATTTTAAACTTCTTTCTGCCATCCTGGATCAGCTCAGGGTAGTCAAGCCTATCGCCATGATAAAAGCTCAGGTAATGCTTTTGATACTTTTTGCTGTAATAGAAATAGCACAGCATTTTCTTTCTGTATTTGATAAAAGGAAGCCCGAAGCTCAATGTTTCTGTAATGTTTTCCGTATCGGAAGCAAGGATTTTCTCCCGCAAAAAAAGAAGAGTACTTCTTTCAGGCTCTTCGATTCTGTAGAAATACTCTTGTATAGGATTCATTGAATGTAATTAAATGATTTTAGTCAAAGTTCTGTAATTCAACAAGCTTGTTGTACATTCCTTTTCTGGCAATAAGATCATGGTGGGTTCCCTGTTCTACAATGGTTCCTTTTTCCATTACTACAATCCAGTCTGCCTTCTGGATGGTTGAAAGCCTGTGGGCAATCACAAGGGAAGTTCTGTTTTCCATCATCTTTTCAAGGGCATCCTGAACGAATCTTTCGGATTCCGTATCCAATGCTGACGTCGCTTCATCAAGGATCATGATCGGTGGATTTTTCAATACAGCTCTTGCAATGGAAACTCTTTGCTTCTGACCTCCGGAAAGTTTATTTCCGTCATCTCCGATATTGGTGTCATAGCCTTCAGAAAGACCGGTGATGAACGTGTCTGCATTGGCAATTTTAGCGGCTGCAATCACTTCTTCTCTGGTGGCATCAGGTTTACCCATCAGAATATTGTTATAAACAGAATCATTAAACAATACGGATTCCTGGGTTACCATTCCGAGAAGCTGGCGGTAGTCCTGCAGCTTTAAATGTTTGATATCTGTGCCGTCAATCAGGATTTGTCCTTCAGAAACATCATAAAATCTCGCTAAAAGATTGGCAATAGTTGTTTTACCACTTCCGCTTTGTCCTACCAGTGCAACGGTTTTTCCTTTTGGAATGGTAAGATTAAAGTTCTTAAGGATAAGATTGGCTTTATCATAGTAGAATCCAATGTTATTGAATTCAATAGTATTCTGAAGAGTGGAAATAGAAACAGGTTCTGCAATTTCTTCGATTTTAACGTCTGCTTCAAGAATTTCCAATACTCTTTTCAGAGAAGCTTCCCCTTTTTGTACGTTAGAAATAGATGAAGATAAAGTTTTTGCAGGAGGTAAGATCTGGAAGAACATTCCTAAAAAAACCAGGAAACCTGCAGGCGATAAACTTTGATCTACAATAATCTGTTTCCCACCATACCATGCAATGATCAGAAAGGTGATAGAACCTAGAAATTCACTCATCGGCGATGCCAGTTCTTTTTTTCTTCCCAGACTCATCGAGCTTGAGATCCATCTGTTCATAGACTGCATAAAACGGTTGTCCATAATCTTTTCAGCATTAAATATCTTGATAACCTTTGAAGATTTCAGTGTTTCGTCTACGATAGAGAAGATGGTTCCCAGTTCATGCTGTGCTTCATGAGAATCCTTTTTAAGACTTTTTCCAATCAATGCGATCATCGTTCCCATTACAGGCAGTACCAGTAAAGAGAAAAGCGTCATTTCCGGGCTTACAATAAATAAAGAGATCAGGGTACTGATCAACATAAAAGGAGCGTTGATTAATTCAACCAAACTTCCCAGGATATTTCCTTCCACTTCCCCCACGTCATTAGACATACGGGACATCATATCTCCCTTTCTGCTTTCGGTAAAAAATGAAACGGGTAACGACAGTATTTTTCTGTACATTGCACCACGCAGATCTTTGGTAACTCCTACACGGTAATTGATCAGAAGTAATGCGCCCAAATATCTGAAAACATTTCTTAAAAGGAACATAAAGGCTGTAATGATACACAGCCAGGCAAGAACCTTGAGAGAACCGTACTCGCTGACCAAAGATTGTATATAGTAATTGGAATATTCTTTCGCATAGGAAAAAAAGTCTATGATATCACCTGAATAAACTGGTGCAGCAGTATGTTTTTCTGATTTTATAGTGCCAAAAAGCATTCCCAAAACGGGTAGGATAGTTCCTAAAGAAGCAATCTGAAATACAGAATACAGGATGTTGAAAAATAAACTTCCGTAGATATATTTTTGGTGGGGTCTCGCGAACCTCAGAATTTTTTTATACTCGTTCATTCAATGAAAAAATTGGATAGCAAAATTACGTAAAATTAAAAGATAAGACGTTCTTAATCCTCTTTTACTTTAATGGATATGTTCCAAAATATGGGGATTTGTTACAAATGCCTGACATTTAAACTGATATTATTTAAATAAAGCATTTTTTGATTGAAAAATGTACAGGATAATCCAACGAACAGTATTGTGAAAAAAGAAGCGGAAAGGGGGATGAATAATGTAAAATAAAAATAGAGTAAAACCGCCCTTTCAGACGGTTTTTATAGTTTTTTAGCCACTGATTCACAAGTAAAAATGTTCGTGAATTAATGACAATTAAAATAGCTCAGTTGTTATAGGCTTGATCTGCAGGATTTAGAATTTTACCTGATCATTGTATTTCGGAGCAAAATTTTTAGGATTCAGTTTTTCCAGCGTTTTACCGAAATTATTGATGATCTGGGTCATATTGTCAAAGTCAACCACATTGATGTCATCATTCTCGTGATGGTAATGGGTGGCTTTCGTCATATCAACCGTTGAAAATGAATGGGCAATGATTTTCTTTTTCACAAAGCTTACATTATCTGAGCGATAGAAGAGCTGTTGTTTTGCATAAGGATCCTGGTTTATTTTTAATCCGTTGACAGCATATTGATTAAAAAGCTCATCCAGATCAGAGAACCCGTCTCCGGTCATATATAATGCATTTTTACCCCACTGGGATTCTGTAGCCACCATTTCAAAATTGAAAAGAGCTGTCATATTATTGTAGATCTTATCCAGATTTTTATCTTCCGATAGGGCTCTTGAGCCCAGCATTCCCTTTTCTTCCCCGTTGAAGGCCATGAAAACCATTGAAAATTCAGGTTTTTTATTTTTGAAATAATCGGCAATTCCTACAAGCGTTGTAATCCCGCTGGCATCATCATCAGCTCCGTTATATATATTGTCACCGGTTTTGTCACTGGTTCCTATATGATCGAAATGGCCGGAAAAGCCGAGGTATTTATCCGTTTTTCCTTTTTTTACACCACATACATTATAAGCCTTTTGGCCTTTATATTCAAAAGGGATCAGGTAAGAATTTCCTGTACAGTATTCAAGTTTGTTTTCTTTGAAAAGGTTAGCAATATAATGGGCTGCATTTTCATTTTCGGGAGTCCAGATTTCACGTCCTTTCATTTCATCTGAAGCCAGCGTGGAAATAACTGTTTTTATTCTTTCTTTCGAAACTTCCTGTGCAAAGGTAGCTATTGAGAAAAGGGATAAAGTAAGATAAGTTAGCTTTTTCATTGTCTTTTATTAAAAGTTATAGAATCTGTCGTTACTTTTACTGAAAAGTTGCAGGAAGTTACATAAATTAATTTAAATGGGCCTGTGCTGAAGGATTTTAGAAAGCATTTCGGTATTATAGCCTATAATACTATAAAGAATAAGAACAATAAAAAACAGCTCCTGTAAAGAAGCTGTTCTCACTCAAAAAATCGTTGTAAGGCTATCGAAGTCTGTCTACAGATTTTACGAGCCTCTCATCTTTACGGATGTATACGTTTGCAATAAGCAGACAGATCACCGCAATCAATGGGAAAACCGGCTCAATACCCTTCTCAGGAAACTGAATTCCTCCGGATAAGTTTAGTAACCAGTACGCCAATACACCAATCAACAAAGCGTTTATAATGATGCTGATGGTATTCAGCAAAATTTGTCTTTTTCTGTTTTTAAAACTGAATATACTTAATGCTCCTATTATCACAAGCACTATGCAGCCGATATTCAACACAGGAATACTGTCTGAAATGACAACATCCTGCCCCGTTATAAATAGGAAAACAGCAGCCAGAACTGCCAATAATGTCCATATAGTTTGTATTCTCTGTAGCATTGAATATTAAATTCTTGGCAAAAATAATATAAATTTTGCACAATTCAAAAATAAGTGTAGATTTGCATTATACAATGTACTTGAAAACAAAAGTCACCGGACTTACTTTTCTTACTCACAATTAATTACATTTTTACATTAAATATGTTTAACATAGAAACGTTAAGGTCAAAATCCGTAACGGAACTGACTAAAATCTTAAAGGATTTAGGCGTTAAAGTTGCAAGAAACAGCAATGAAAATGACAAGATCTTTGCTATTCTTGACTTTCAGGCTTCCAACCCTAAAGTTGCAAAAGATTATTTCAACGCCACAGAAACCGCCAGTGTAAATACTGAAGAGGCTCCAGCAGAAAAACCCGCTAAAGCCCCGGCAAAAAAAGCTGCCCCGAAAAAAGCCCCGGCAGCCAAGCCAAAAACAACTGCTAAAACAGCAACAGAACCGAAAGTAGAGGAAAAAGTAGAAGAGAAGACACCGGTTTCTGAAGAAATAAAACCTGAAGAGCCCAAAGCTGAAACCGCTGCACCGGCAGAAGAAGCTCAGGCAGCTCAGACTAAAAAGAAAAGAAAAAGAGTTTCTACCAATGCAGGAAATGCAGAAGTATCTACAGAAAAAACAGAAACTCCAAAAAACACAGAATCCCAAGAGCCTGCACAGGCAGAAGAAAAGCCTAACACACCTCCTCAACAACAGGCTAACAGACCCCAAAAAGGACACAACCATCCACAGAACAGTGGAAACCAGCATAAAAACCAGAACCAGAACCAACATCAGCACCAAAACCAAAATCAGAACAGACATTCTGAAAAGGCAGAGGAGCAGAACGACCATAAAAAAGAATTCAATTTCGATGGATTGGTAAGTATTGAAGGGGTACTGGAAATCTTACCGGATAATTACGGATTCCTGCGTTCTTCAGATTTCAGCTATATCTCTTCTCCTGATGATGTGTATGTTTCTACAGCACAGATCAGAAATTTCGGACTGAAAACCGGAGATACCGTTAAAGGAATTGTAAGATTACCGAAAGAAGGTGAAAAATATTTCTCATTATTGAAACCTACGGAAGTTAACGGACGTGACTTGGCGTTTATTAAAGACCGTGTTGCATTTGAGTACCTTACACCACTTTTCCCGCAGGAAAAATTCAACCTTGCAGGAAGCGGTTCTACAGTTTCCACAAGAATTGTAGATCTTTTTGCACCTATTGGTAAAGGACAGAGAGCAATGATTGTAGCACAGCCTAAAACAGGTAAGACCATGTTGCTTAAGGACATTGCAAATTCTATCGCATCCAATCACCCTGAAGTATATATGATGGTTCTTCTGATCGATGAACGTCCGGAAGAGGTTACTGATATGGAGCGAAGCGTAAATGCAGAAGTAATTGCCTCCACATTTGACGAAGCCGCTGAAAAGCATGTGAAAGTAGCCAATCTGGTCCTTGCCAAAGCACAGAGAATGGTTGAGTGCGGACATGATGTAGTTATCTTACTGGATTCTATTACAAGGCTGGCAAGAGCATACAATACTGTAACGCCTGCATCCGGTAAAGTACTTTCCGGTGGGGTAGATGCCAATGCACTTCACAAACCGAAAAGATTCTTTGGGGCAGCAAGAAAAATTGAAGGAGGAGGATCTCTTACCATCATTGCAACAGCCCTTATCGATACAGGTTCCAAAATGGATGAAGTAATCTTTGAAGAATTCAAAGGTACAGGTAACATGGAGCTTCAGCTGGACAGAAAAATTGCCAACAGAAGAATCTATCCTGCAATTGATCTTGTATCATCAAGCACCCGTAGAGATGACCTTCTTCTGGATGAAGTGACCTCGCAGAGAATGTGGATCCTCAGAAAGTATCTTTCTGAAATGAATCCTGTAGAAGCGATGGAGTTTGTAGATAAAAACATCAAAGGAACTCTCAATAACGAAGAATTCCTGATGTCTATGAATAAATAAATTTAATATTGTTAAATAGAAAGCACGTATCGTAATAGTATGATCCGTGCTTTTTATTTTTAAGGACCAGATTGAAGAACGTAAATAAATATTTTAAAAAATTTAATTCATTCTAAATCAATATGTCAATGTTAAAGATTTATTAAAGTAATCCCCAATCTTTGATAATACCTTAAATATTGGCTAATTTTGAAGTATAACATTAAAAATAAAGATTATGTCATTTGAATTACCAAAATTAGGATATGCATACGATGCATTAGAGCCTACTATCGATGCAAGAACTATGGAAATCCATTATACAAAGCACCACCAGGCATACATTGACAATTTAAATAAAGCTATTGAAGGAACTGACCTGGAAGGGAAAACCATTGAGGAGATCTGCCAGACAGGAACTGATAAGCCGGCTGTAAGAAATAACGGAGGAGGACATTTCAACCACTCTTTATTCTGGGAAATCTTAACTCCTGGAGGAAGCAAAGAGCCTGTAGGAAACGTAAAGGCTGCTATTGAAAACTATGGAGGTCTTGAAAAATTCAAAACTGATTTTTCTGATGCTGCTAAAACAAGATTCGGTTCAGGATGGGCTTGGCTGGTAAAAAATGCTGACGGTTCTGTATCTGTTTCTTCTACTCCAAACCAGGATAACCCATTAATGCCTGTAGCAGACGTTAAAGGAACTCCGGTTTTAGGATTGGATGTTTGGGAGCACGCTTATTACTTAAACTACCAAAACAGAAGACCTGACTATGTTTCTGCATTCTTTGATGTGGTAAACTGGGATAAAGTAGAGGAATTATTCAACAAATAATTTTCAGCTATTATAAAAATGAAAATAGACTGTCTCAAAAGGGCAGTCTATTTTTTATGATATTATTTACCGTAAAGCATCACTTCCGGATAACCCGGCCATTCTTAATTTGTACTTCCAGTTTACATAGACGAAAACCTGGTACAATTTGTATTCAAACTTGATCCCGTAATTTTCTTTAGGATCATAATCAACTCCTGATTCTATAATATTCCTGTATTTCCCTGAACTGTAATAGCTGTTCCATTCGTTGACCAGGAATGTATTTTTAGTTTTCAGGTAAGATTCGGAATACTGGCTGATGGGTCTGGCAACAGCATTTAGAAAATAATCAAATTGAGTGTCAATCACAGTAAGCTCCCATTCTCCGTCCTCATTCTTGGAAGGCTTCATTTCCTGCTTCTCTTTGTCTTTCCTTGCTGTATCCTGAGAAAAGCAGCTGAAAGGAATGCATACCAGCAATAGTACTAAAACAAAATTTTTCATGATTTCATGTATTGATATAAAAAAAGCACTCAAAATGAGTGCCTGAATTGTTTTAAGGTTCTTTCTGGAGAACTACAAATGCGGGGAAGTGATCACTGTAGCCGCCTGTAAACTGATCTCCGTTCCAGGATCTGAAAGGATATCCTTTATAATTACCTTCTTTATTTACCAGATACGCCGGAGCATAAATTTCTGTTTTATAAATAGAATATTCTTTGGTAACCTGATCAGAAACTAAATTTTTAGAAACAATGATCTGGTCAAATAAGTTCGGGGCATCCTGATAAGCCAATGAAGCGACTCCTTTTTTGTATAAAGGGTACATCAGGTTAAGATAAGGGGTTTCTTCACTTAAATCTTTAGGGCTAGACTGAGCTTTCAGGTGGTTTTTCAAACTTGGGCTGATAGGGTCGTCATTAAAGTCACCCATGGCAAACAGTTTTGTTGAAGGATCGGCAGCTCTTACACTGTCCATTTGTTGTTTCAATAATGCAGCAGCTGCATTTCTTTTAGGTAAAGAAGCTGCCTCACCACCTCTTCTTGAAGGCCAGTGATTCATGAAAAATGCTACTTTCTCATTATCCAGAAATCCTGTTACCACCAAGATATCTCTTGTATATTCTCTTCTTCCGTTGTCACCGTAGATTTTCAGTTCTTTTTTTAATGAATTGGTAGGGGTGAATCTTCTTTTCTGATAGATCAGCGCTACATCAATTCCTCTGTAGTCATAAGAGTTGTAATGAATGATTCCGTAATCATATTTTTTTAACGCAGGTTCATTGATAAGATCCTGAATAACCTGTCTGTTTTCCACCTCAATTAATCCTACCACTGCAGGAGCTGTTTTGGTATACTGGGAACCAAGCTCAGAGATTACTTTGGCTTCATTGGCAAGTTTAGCCTTATAGATCTTGGATCCGTAATTTTTTGCACTTTTCGGGGTGAATTCTTCGGAACCGCTTTGTTCTCTTACTACCTTTTTACCGATCAATGCACCGTCACTCCATGGCCCGTCATATTTTTCAGCCTCCAGAAACTTGATGGAATCAAACGGAATACTTCTGTGAAAAGCAGGATTTCTGATATCTTTGGTTCCATCGATATAATCTGCTGAGCGAATAGTATCCCAAAGGTTTTCTACATTCAAAAAACCTACGGTGGCAACTTTTCTCAGTTTTCCTTGTTGTTGTGAGAATGCCATAATCGAAATAATGATGGCAAACAGACTCGAAAATCTCTTCATCCTCTTTAGAGTTATTATTAATATTATTTAATCTGCAAATTTACTTTTATTTTAATTCACTGCGTTTTAAATATTTGTAAATTTATATGCAGTAATCTGACCATTTTTTATATAATGATTCTTAAAAGTTTGCAATGTTAAGAAAAAATAATGTTAAAAAAGTGGTGAATTGCAAAATTTGATTAAATTTGTGCCCCCAACTTTTAAACTGTTGAGAATTAACAAGAAAAGTATTTAAAAAAATATAATATACTCATGATTAAAAAACTATCATTAATCTCTTTATTCACTTTGCTGCCTGCGTCCTATTACTTTGCGCAGACTACAGTGTTTGCGTATCTTAAGGATGCGGACGGAAAACCTGTAGAACAGGCCAATGTGGATTTAAAAGGAGCAGGAAATGATGTAAAGGCGGACAAAATCGGGTACTTCCAGTTTGCTGATTTGATGCCGGGACATTATCAGATTATGGTTACAAAATCAAACTTTGAAACTAAAATTTTAGAATTTGATGTAACGAATAATGAGAAAAAGAAAGATCTTGGAGTAATTACTCTTTATTCTGCATTGAACGGTGCAGATCAGGGTTTAGCGATCATTGAAGATTCCGGAGAAAACGATGGAGGAGGTGCACAGCAGACCGCTACAGTAGGGTTACTTCAATCTTCACAGGATGTTTTCAACAGAATTGCCAGTTTTGATCTGGGGCCATACTGGTTCCGTCCGAGAGGAATTGACAGCAGAACCGGTGAGAATATGATCAATGGGGTTTCTATGGCCGGCGCAGATAATGGAGATGTAGATTTCAGCACATGGGGAGGGTTGAACGAAATTACCCGTTATCCGGAAATTGCCGCTAATCATGCCCCTTCCGAATATGCTTTCGGGGGAGCTACAGGAGTATTTTATAAAAATACAAAAGCCAGCGAATATAGAAAAGGAAGTCAGCTGACATACTCTCTGACGAACAGAAACTATAACAACAGGCTATCTTACAGATTCTCGTCCGGAATGAATAAAAACGGATGGGCATTTACAGGGATGATCGCCAGAAGATGGGCTCAGGAAGGAATACAGGACGGTACTGCATATGATGCATACAGTGGGTATCTTGGAATTGAGAAGAAATTCAGCGACAGACATACCATGACTTTGAATGCCATTGGTTCTAAATATGCAAGAAGTTCTTCCAGCCCGAATACTCAGGAAGTATACGATTTCAGAGGAGTTCACTATAACTCTTATTGGGGATGGCAGAACGGAGAAAAAAGAAATGAAAGGGTGAAAAGAGGTTTCCAACCCATGATTCAGTTGCAGGATTTCTGGAAAATCAACAAAAACGCTCAATTGTGGACTACTGTTTCTTACCAGTTCGGTAAAGAATACAGCTCAAGACTTGATTGGTACAGAGCCAACAACCCATCACCTACCTATTATCGTAATTTACCAAGCTATTGGCTGAATTTTGATAATCCTGCTCCGTCACAGGCAGAAAATATTGGTTTCTGGAGAGACAAATGGACCAATAATGATGAAAACTATACACAGATCAACTGGGATAATCTTTACAGAGCCAACAGAAGTGATAATCTTTACAGACCGGATTTCGGAGGAAGAAGAGCGGCTTACTATCTTGTAGATGACGTAAAAGATGACAAAATCTGGAACGCTTCCACACACTATACCTATAACTTCAGCGACACTTCCCGTTTTATTTTAAACTTATCTTACCAAAATTACAGATCTGAACAATACAGAGAAGTAAACGATCTTCTGGGTGCTGATTTTGCATTGAACATGGATCCGTTTGCAAGTAATTTAACCGGTGATAGCGTTTGGGGACAGTTTAACACTCAGGAAAGTAAAGCTGATGTTGCCAAGAGAGAAGGTGACAGAATCGGGTACAACTACATTTTCAGAAGACAGGAAGTGAAAGTAAACCCGGCATTTAAATTTGCTACCGGTAAATTTGATGTTTTTGTTTCCGGATTCTTCGGATATACCAACAACAGCAGAGAAGGTAAATTCCAGCATTACCTGTATCCTTCTTCCTACGGAAAAGGAGAAGATAAAAACTTCTGGAATGTGGGAATCAAAGGACAGGTGACGTATAAGATCAACGGTAGAAACTTCTTTGTTTATAACGGTGCTTATTTTTCACAGTCTCCTTTCTTAAATGATATTTATTTTAACACAAGAGTAAGTGGGGTAACCACTCCTGGGATTAAAAACGTAGTGATTGATGCCAATGATTTAAGCTATGTAATCTCTACTCCAATCGTTAAAGTGAGACTGACAGGATACCTTGTCAATACTCAAAACGAAACAAGCGTACAAAGATATTTTGCACAGGGCGTTAAATTATCCACTCTGAACGAGAATGGTGATCAGGCTCCTGTTCAGGATGGTGCTTTCATTACCCAGGTATTGGCAGGTGCCAACAAGAGAAATATGGGTGTTGAGCTTGGTGCTCAGGTGAAAATTACACCTACATTGACGGCCAGCGGATTATTAAGCGTAGGTCAGTATACGTATACAAATAACCCTACGGTTTATTTTGCTTCCGATGCGGTGGGAACATTCAGAGAGCTTGACGGTAACGGAAATATTGTATCGAGATCTTATACCAACATGGGGGAGGCTACCCTTAAAAACTACAGACAGGGCGGAACTCCACAGGAGGCGTATACTTTAGGTCTTCGTTACAGCAGCCCTAAATACTGGTGGTTAGGTGCAACATGGAACTACTTCGGGCACTCATTCCTGGATCCGTCTCCGGTAACCAGAACTGCAAGATTTTATACAAATCCGAATACACCGGGAGTTCCTTATGACAATGTAACAGAGGAAGAACTGGCAAGAGTGCTTACTCCTACAAAATTGCCGTCTGCGTTCTTCTTTAACGTAAATGCCGGAAAATCATGGATGATCGGTAAGTATTATGTATTGATATCTGCATCGGTGAATAATATCCTTAACAACAGAAATTATATCACAGGAGGATTCGAGCAGACAAGAAACGTTAACTATACCGACTATGCTAATGATTATGATAGCGGAAATATGGTATTTGCTCCTAAATACTGGTATAACCAGGGAAGATCTTATTTTGTTAACCTACAGTTCAGATTCTAAAAAATAAATTTAAAAATTGACAACAATGAAAAATATATATTTTAAAGCGGCTATATTCAGTGCCCTTTCAATGCTGACGTTCTCGTCTTGTGTAAAGACCGATGATTACGACGTTCCGGAGATCAAATGTACCAACAAGTTTGCAGCTTCCAATCACCAGTTATCTGAGTTGGCAACAATCGCTAAGCCTAAGCCAACGGAGGCTGATATCATTAAAGATGATTTCATCGTAGATGCTTATGTTACTTCAAGCGATGAGTCCGGAAACATTTACAAAATGATGTTCCTTCAGGATAAGCCTGAAAATCCTACACAAGGTATTGAAATTGATATTGACGGAGGAAACCAGTATCTTGATTTCCCAACAGGATCTTTAGTGAGAATTAACCTGAAAGGACTTATCGTTCAGGCTTCTAACGGTAATATCAAAGTAGGTTCTTATGATCCGAACTATTCTGTAGGAAGAATCAATCCTAATAAAGTTTCCAATTATATTGCCAGAGTTTGTGATGGGCAAAGACCTGTGGTAGCTACAATCAAGCCACTTGAATTCAACTCTATTGCTGATGCTCTTAAAAACGGAGCTCACATCAACCAGCTTGTAAAAATTAAAAACGTTCAGTTTGAAGATCCAGAGTTAACGAAAAACTTTGCTGATGATTCAGGTACAGGAGACCGTTATATCGTAGATAAAAAAGCAGCAAGATTAGACCTTCGTTTCAGTAACTTTGCTACTTTTGCCAAATCTCCTATCTCTCCTAAATATGCCAACAGTGGTGATATCGTTCTTCTTTTAAGCCGTTATACGAGCCCAAGTAACCCAACAGCTCCAACGTTTACAGAACAGGCTTATATCAGAGATCTTTATGATATGAACTTCCCTAATCCAAGATTTAACCCAGGTGAACCTGAGGCTCCGGCTGCGAACGCTGTAAATCTGTTTGCAGGATCTGATTTTGAAGATTGGGCAGCTTTTTTATCCAGTGTAAACAGTTTCGGACTTAAGCCTTATGCAACTCAAGGGATTGGTTTAGGATATAACAATTCAAATTCCCTTCAGCTTAAAGGAATCCCTGCAGGTAATGATTATGTATTTACATCACTTGCTGCTGCTGGAATTCCTGCTACACCGAAGAGAATCACAATGCGTATCAAAGGTACTGCAACAGGGAAATCCCTTTCTTTCAACGTATATAAAGCAGGTGGAGGTTTCTATGTATTTAACTTAGGTACATTCTCTACAGGTGCTACTTTAGGTGTAGAAAGTGCTAACTCCTATACAGGATCTATCAATACAAGCGGACAATGGAGACTGGTTGAGCTTACGCTTACAGGTCTTACAGACGTTAACGTAACCGCCGGTAAAGATATGTTTGCCATCAAAACAGGTACAGGAGGAAATTACGATATTCAGGTTGATAACATCAAAATTGAGTAATTCTTATCTGAGTTGAGATAAAATAGTATTTCTGATATACTTTAAATATAGATCAGGCAGCTTGTAAAAGCTGCCTGATTTTATTTTTTAATAACCGTTTTTAAGAGAGAATTTGCAGTTAAGATGGGATATTTTTCGTCCTGCATTCTACTTATACGGATGAATCCATACAGGTGCAAAATTTCTGGGATTGGGGAAATGTGATCAAAACTGTATTTCAATCAGAGAGTTAGGCTTATATACTGTTTTTGAGGTCAGTCATGCCTATATGATATACTCTTTTTGGATGATTTTGATATCAGTGAGCTGCATCCTGGATTCTTTTGTGGAACTCCGGCTTTGGAAGTGTTTAGAAAAACAAAAACCACCGCATCTGCAGTGGTTGTATTATTTCAATTGTTTTGTTTAAAAAGATACTTCGTTCACTTCTTTTCCTCTTTGGAAGTTCATCATTTTCTGGCTGCCTTTGTAAGCAACGCTTACCAGATTGATCTGCTTAGGAAAAGCGCTTAAAAGGATCGTATTTTTAATCTTTAAGGTATTGATATCCGAAACCCCTCCGGTCTCGAAATATACCCATACAGTTTCTCCGCTGACCTGACTTCCCGTGAAGGTAATTGTTTTGGGAGCACCATTGACAAATACATCAAAATTATTGTTCACATATTTTTTCACTTCTGCTTCAAATCCGGCTGTGTTCGGATTGATTTTTATGGCATCAGAGATATGGCTTGTATTCATTTTTGTGGTAAACTTCAATGTCTTGCTTCCATCAATATAGTCCACTTTGGTCATTGAAGAGAAAAAGTCTACATACATAAAACTCATTAACACAAAAAATGTTAAAATTCCTGATATATATAAAAGTTTTTTCATCTTAATTAATAGATTTACAATCATACTTGCTAGTTATAAGTCACAAATAATATGCCAATTAAAAATTAACATTCACAGAATACTTATCGTAAAAGGCTTTAATATGTGCTACTGCCTCATCAGCAGTATCTACCACACGATAAAGATCAAGATCATCTTCAGCAATCATGCCTTCTTTCAGCAGGGTTGCTTTGAACCATTCCAGTAAACCGCTCCAGAATTCACTTCCTACCAGTACAATCGGAAACTTACCGATTTTATTGGTCTGAATAAGCGTCATCGCTTCAGTAAGCTCATCCAGCGTTCCAAAGCCTCCCGGCATTACTACGAATCCCTGGGAATATTTTACAAACATTACTTTTCTCACGAAAAAGTAATCGAAATTCATGGAATAGGATTTATTGATATAAGGATTGAAATGCTGCTCAAAAGGAAGGTCGATATTAAGGCCAATAGATTTACCTTTTGCATTGAAAGCGCCTTTGTTTCCGGCTTCCATAATTCCGGGACCACCTCCGGTAATAATTCCGAAACCTAATTTGGTAATCTTTTCAGCAATTTCTACTGCCATTTCATAATATTTGTTTTCCGGCTTCAGGCGGGCTGATCCGAATATAGAAACACAGGGTCCGATTTTAGCCAGTTTTTCATAGCCATCCACAAATTCAGCCATGATCTTGAAGACCATCCAGCTGTCTTTGGTGATTGTCTCGTCCCAGGTTTTTTGTCTGAAACTATTGTGCAGTTTTGTTTCGTTAATATCAAATTCCGGATTTACTAAACTTTCATCCCTGGTACCATCAATTTCCATTGCAAAATTATTTAAAATATTTTTCGGCTTCTATTACAGATTCCGGTCTCCCTACATCTATAAGAATATCCTGATGTACAAAACCGTGGATATGCTCGGTCTGCATCAGGTCAAGATATTCTTCCATAATAGAAAATTTGCCTGTCCGTTTTATTTTTTCGAAGATCACAGGATTGATACAATGAACACCACTGAATGCAAGAGCTTTAAAGCCTTTGTTGAACTCAGCAAGCCGTTGTTCTCCCGTCTGTACATTCAGCCAGCCCCTCAAAACCATATCATCATTGAAAAGGAGTTTTCTTGAACTTTCTCTGTCTGAAACTGCTAAAGTAGCAAAATCTTTTATCTTTTTATGATATTCTACTAATGCATTGATATTTATATTGGTTAAAATATCAGCATTCATAATCAGGAAATCTTCACCGTGATCAAGAAACTTTCTTGCAAAAATCAAGCCTCCGCCTGTTTCCAGGAGTTCTTCTGTTTCATCGGAGATTTCAATCCTGCATCCGAAATTATCATTTTTATTTAGAAAATCAACAATCTGACTGCCAAAATGATGAATATTGATCACAAAATCTGTGATTCCGAAGCTTTTCAGATAATGAATATTTCTTTCAAGAAGAGGAACATCATTTACCTTTGCCAGTGCTTTCGGATGATGGTCTGTAAAAGGTTTAAGCCTGGTGCCTTTTCCGGCAGCGAAAATTAGAGCCTTCATATATTATGGGTAATAAGTGATAGGTAATGAGTGATACGTGTGTGAAATTACTTATTGCTCATTACTGATTACTGATGTTCAGTTGTGGTTGTTCATCATGATGGATGGTAACTTCCGTTCCTTCAGGATATTTTTCTTTGATGAATTCAGCAATTTTTATTGCAGAATATACAGATCTGTGTTGCCCGCCTGTACATCCGAAATTAATCTGCAGATTTTCAAATCCTCTGGCTAAATAATCATCAATATTGATCGATATCAGAGATTTTACCAGTTCCAGGAATTTAGGCATTTCGGTTTTGGTTTCCAGGAATTCCTGTACACCAATATCATTTCCGGTCTGGCTTTTATATTCCTCAATTCTTCCCGGATTTAAAATTCCCCTGCAGTCAAATGCGAATCCGCCTCCGTTTCCTGAGTGATCTTTTGGTATTCCTCCTTTTTTGTACGAAAAACTGTGTATGTCGATGTGTAGCATTTCTTCTTTTTTATTTTTTAACCATTAAGGTATTTTAAGTTTTTAAGGTAAGTTAAGATTTTATTATTGCCTGTTCAAGCAGAGACAAAAGTTAATTATTTAATATTTCCTCAATTTTTAATGTTGTCTTCTTTGAAGTCAGTTGCCCGATTACTTTGGTCAGTTCAGGATAATTTTTCATGTCTTCCCATGAAGCTGCAAAATCTGTGATATTCTGAATTCCTTTTTCAAGACTTGCCACGAAGTGCTGTTTTCTCTGGATCAGTCCCCTGAAGCCGTATGCACCTAAGACCTGCAGGAATCTCATCATCTGAATTGGTTTAACCGATTCTTTTAGTTTAGTTCTGGTTTCCTGGTTTTCAAATAATTGAATGTAAAAATCCAACATTCTGTTTTTAAAATCTTCAGGGAAATTGGCTTTGGCCTGGAAAAGAAAAGAAATCACATCATACATCAAAGGTCCTTTCATTGCGGACTGATAATCGATAAACGAAACTTCATTTTTTTCGTTGACCATAATGTTTCTGGCCTGAAAATCACGGATCATAATTCCTGTAGGTTGCAGGCTTTCAATAAGGCTGGCAATCTGTCTGAATTCTTTCAGAAGAGCAGATTTGTTATATTCAAGTTCCAGAACATCTGCAATGAAGTTTTTAAAATAATAAAGATCATGAATAACAGGAAGTTCATCATAAGCTTCATATTCAAATGTTTTGGAAAAATCTATTTTCCCCAGGGTTTCCATCTGCAGACGGAAGAGCTTTTCCAGAGTTTGCTGTACGAGAGACCGTACAAGATCCGATACATTTTCTCTGGTAATTACTTCGGAAAGGGTATGTTTTCCCAAAAATTCCTGTACATACATCTTTCTGTCTTCAGAAACAGCCAGGATACGGGGCGTGTTCAGATTAAGATCAGAAAATACCCCGGAATAATAAAGGAAACTTTCATTCTCCGGAATGTTTTCATTATAAGTGACGATGTATTTATCAGAACCGGCAGAGGCCAGAAAATTGACTCTCGCAGAGCCGCTTTGAGCTAGTGTGATGAATTCGGTCGATTCCTTCCCTAAATGGTTTTCGAAAAATCGTTTTGCGTTTTCAGAAGTCATAATATGGAAACAAATATACTAATTTCACATGAGTTGGAAACAGGACGTACATAGAGTTTAAAAAGGTGAGAAAGAATGAACTTTTTATAAATACCAAACAGGCTGGTTTATGAATCCGTAATCATTGCTTTCCCTTTTTTGTGATTTAAATATAGGCTTTCGTTGCTCAAAATCAATTGAGTTTGCGGGCTAATTTTTATATTTGTAATATGTTTAAGGATTTTAAGCCGGTTTTAGGAATTTTGCTTCGTTTTATCATCATTTACCTGGTGTTGCTTTTTGGGTATCAGTTTTACCTGAACAGTGGAAAAGATTCCGGACTGGATCCTTTTTCCGGCCTGATCGCAAATCAGGTAAGCTATCTGCAAAATTTTATGGGCTATCCTACACAGTTGTATAATGATGTAGAGAACGGGCAGGTATGGTTCTATGTGAAAAAACAGTACGTAACGAGAATGGTGGAAGGATGTAATGCTGTTTCTGTGATGATCCTGTTTGTTTCATTTGTTTTTGCGTTCTATAAAGGAAGCAAAACGTTTCTTTTTGTTTTGGCCGGATTGGTCCTGCTGTATGTTATGAACCTTCTGAGAATTGCAGGGCTCAATATTGTGATGGCGGATTATAAAGAGTATGGTAAATCTTTCCATGATTATATTTTTCCCGCCGTAATCTATGGATGTGTTGTGCTGCTTTGGATGATCTGGATTAAATTTTTTGCTTTAAAACATGAAAATTCTTAATATCCTTCTTGTTATCGCAGGACTCTGTGGTCTGGTAAGTGTCAGGATCTTTGAAGACACTCTTTTTTACGATCCTTTTCTTAATTACTTCCATGAAGCGAATCAGAATATTGATGTTCCAGCATTTGAATGGGGCAGACTGATCGGAGGACATCTGTTCAGATTTGCTTTAAACCTCTTGTTTTCCTGCATGATTATATATGGACTGTTTAAAAGTAAGGAGTGGACGATTCAGGGGGCAGTCATGATGATCATTGTGTTTGCCATCGCTTTCCCTATCTATCTTTACTGTATAAATGATCATTTCAGCATAGGATATCTTTTTTCCTTTTATATGAGGCGATTTGTAATTCAGCCTCTGATCATCCTGCTGATTGTTCCTATGTTTTATTACAGAAGGCAGATATCTCAAAAATAATACTGAATTTTCTTTATTCATAAAGTGATTTTAAATATTGATTTTCATTAGATTTTCTTTAATCATTAATGATATATTTGAATTTAATTAAATTATTGAAAATCAGTTGATTAAACTATGTTTTTTTAATATATTCAGATTTTAATTCATATATTCGTGATATGTTTAATTGATAAAATCATGAGTAATGAAAAATTTAAAAAAGCTTGACAGAAAAAATCTTAAAAGGATCATAGGGAGCAGACTTCGCCCTAATTATGGCGGAGGGTTTGGTTGTTCGGATGCCTGTACGCCGGGAAATGGTTTTTGCGAACAATATGGGCTTACCTGTGGAGTATGGAGTACAACAGCGGCGGATGGAACAGTTACCTCTGCTTGTCTGAAATGTCTGTAGCAAAATATAACTGAAGTTCTGCATTAGTTATATTATAATTGAATAGCTATCGAAATTGGATATGAAAAAATATATTATCTGCTTATTTATTTTTATCATGAATGGGTTGCATTGTCAGAGTGTGACCTGTATATATGAATTAAAATTCAGACAAAATCAAAATAAAGATAGTTTGATAACCAGTCAGTTTTATTTGGATATCAATGGAAAGAAATCTATTTTCAGATCAGAATTACAAAAGAAGTCCGATTCATTAGTACAAAAGACTGGCTTAGGTTTAGGTAGAGGAATGCTTTTCTTCACAGATTTATTTGCTAAAAAAGATTTGGAAACAAAAGAAATACAGAAAGTAATTATTACTCCGACGATGAGAACCAGATTTTTTATACCTGTTGAAGATAGATTAGAATGGAAAGTTATAAATGAAAAGCAAAAAATTGGCGATTTGTATTGTCAAAAAGCTGAGCTAGATTACGGAGGCAGACGTTGGACAGCCTGGTTTACGGATTCCATAAACCTTCAGGATGGACCTTATATTTTTAATGGTTTACCTGGTTTGATTGTTAAAATATCTGATTCCCGTTTAGACTATGATTTCAGTTTAGTACAGTTAAAGCAAGTAAAAGGCAATGATTTTTTTGTTTCACCGTCCGGGAAAAAAATAAATTGGCCGGACTTTCAAAAGATAATGCAAAGCTATTATGATGATCCTTTCTATGAAGTGAAAAGTAGTGGGGTTAAATATGTAGTGGGTGATGATAAAGGAAATGTTTCTACTTTGAGCCCTAAAACAATATTAAAAAAATTTCAGGTGAATATGAGAAATAACGGAAATAATCTTATAGAAATTAATAAGGCCTTACATTTCAAATGAATATAAAAGTCCTGCAAAATTTACAGGACTTTGAGGTTGGAAAAATAGAGAAATTATTTTGTTACGTTTATAAGACTCTCTTTTATTTTTGAATGAGAATTTTTCATCAGTAATAACCATTGTTATTTTCACAGTGTAATATTTTATTCTATTCTATAGTATGCTTATCCACACTCGTCACATTTTCCGGCGTCCATTCTACACGCTTGACGAAATCCTTTTCCCGGACCGGGCAGTCTTTAATCTGACATACCGGGCATGAGATAGGTTTACAGTCGTCCATATGGAAATTGAATTCGATATTTCTCTTGATGTTGTTGGCGAGGAGAAGGATTACCTTTTCCATTTCACCATGAGCATCCCGAAGATCATAATACCAGGGAAGAGTAATATGGGCATCAATATGAAGGTTGGCTCCAAACTGCTGGATCTTCATATTATGCACATCAATCCATTCCGTATGTCTGTTTTCTTCCAGGATTCTGATGACCTGGTTGAGTATTTCCGGGTCCTGCTCATCCATAATACCGCTTAATGATTTACGGACGATCTTATACCCTACAAAAATAATATAAAGCCCGAAAACGAGAGCAACCACCGAATCCAGCCAATAGATTTTAGTAAAATAAACGACCACTAAACTGCCTACCACACCAAGGGTGGTAATGGTATCAGACTGTAGGTGTTTTCCGGAGGAAATAAGCACCAGAGAGTTTTCTTTTTCTCCTTTTTTTATGGAAATATAGCCCAATAAATAGTTGATGATTGCTGTAGCGGTAATGATCCATATCCCCAGGTCTATTTTGCTTAGGGTTTTCCCAACGATAAGGCTGTGGATCCCCTCGTAGATAATCATAATACCGGCAATAGCGATAAGTGCTCCTTCAATTCCCGAAGTAACGAATTCTACTTTTCCGTGGCCGTAAGGATGGTCTTCATCTTTTGGTTTTGCTGCCAGATGAAGTGAATAAAGGCCCATGAATGCACTGATGACATTCACGATACTCTCCATGGCATCAGAAAATACAGCATCGGAATTGGTGAGTCTCCAGGCAATAATCTTTCCGATGAATAGAATGACTCCAAAGGCAGCGATGAGCTTTTGAAATCCTATTTTATCTTGATGGGTATTTTTCCGGGTGTTCATATGTCAGTTTGATAAAAAAAAGAATCTCAATTTTGAGACTCTTTTTATTTTGTTAGTTTATACTAAGTTGTTTGCTACAAGGTATTCTGCAATTTGTACAGCGTTGGTTGCTGCTCCTTTCCTCAGGTTGTCTGCTACGATCCAGAGGTTGAGCGTTTTCGGCTGCGACAGGTCCCGTCTGATTCTTCCTACAAATACTTCATCTTTTCCTTCGGAATACAGCGGCATAGGGTAGTGGTTGTTTTTCACATCATCCATTACGATTACTCCCGGAGTTTCAGATAAGATTTTTCTTACTTCATCCAGTTCGAATTCATTTTCAAATTCGATGTTTACACTTTCAGAGTGACCTCCCTGTACCGGAACTCTTACAGCGGTTGCCGTCAGATTGAAGGTATCGTCCCCTAAAATTTTCTTAGGTTCTTTCATCAGTTTGATCTCTTCTTTGGTGTAATCGTCATCAGCAAATACATCGCAGTGTGGCAATGCATTTTTGAAGATCTGATAAGGATATACCTTTGCAGTGGAATCATCGCCGCTGATCTCAGAATTCAACTGATCTACAGCTGCCTTACCTGTTCCTGTTACAGACTGGTAAGTAGAAACAATAACTCTTTTTAAATCATATTTTTTGTTCAAAGGCCCTAAGACCATTACCAACTGAATGGTAGAACAGTTCGGATTTGCGATGATCTTGTCTTCTTTGGTCAATACATCGGCATTGATCTCAGGAACTACTAATTTTTTGTCAGGATCCATTCTCCATGCAGAAGAATTATCGATCACTGTTACTCCTGCTTCTGCAAATAAAGGGGCAAATTCAAGAGAAGTAGAACCTCCGGCAGAGAAAATAGCAATATCCGGTTTGGCAGCTATAGCGTCCTTCATGCTTACAATCGTAAATTCCTTCTGTTTATACTTCACCTTCTTACCTACAGATTTTTCGGATGCTACCGGAATTAATTCTGTTACAGGGAAGTTTCTCTCCTCCAAAACTTTCAGCATAACTTGTCCAACCATTCCTGTTGAACCTACTACAGCTACTTTCATTGATTAAATTAAAATTTTAAGATTAAACTATTTATAAATTATAACGCATAATGTATAATTTCTTTCTGGTTTTATGCCCCGAAGACTCTCGTCCAAGGGAATGCGAATGCAAATAAACCTACTGCGATCAGCCCCATGATCACTACCCCTAAAGAGATTGTGTCATTGGATTTTACTTTTTTATTGACAATGGTCATCAGTACTGCTGCAATAAGCATAGAGAATGGATGTTCAACATATTGGAATCTCAATGCCGCATTTTTCATTACTTCTCCCATGTTTAATCCTTTGGTAAAATTAGTGATCAACATGATGATTCCTATTAAAAACTGAACGTGAAAGAAGATCATTGTGAATAATGTGGTCTTCTTTAAAAACTTGTTCACTTTTCCGCTGAAGCCGAACATGGTAGCTAAAAGTGCAATGATAAACAGCGCTACCAAAAGAAGTTCAAGATACCCGAATCCTTTGTGGGCATTAAGCAAAATCTTGTAAAAATCCATAATCTATTTTTTTTGTACACAAAGATAACAAAAATCCCGGCTCAAAGCCGGGATTGATATTGAGAAAATCTAATATTGTGATAATTAGAAGTTGAATGATAAGGTTGTAGACCAAGTTCTTCCGAATCCGAAGAATACTCTGTTTCCGTCAGCGATACCTTTGTAAGTTCTTCCTGCTTCCAGGTAAGTTTTACCGTTATCCGGATCTTTAGTGTCTTTGATTTTATCAGTTGCCTTGATGTTCGTTACACCATCCTGGATGTAAGTAGTATCAAACAGGTTGTTTACGTTAACTCCAAGTGTGAAATACTGATTTGGGTTCTTAAGTTTAATTTTATAAGACGCACCAATGTTGAACAGGTTGAAATCCGGTAATTTTAAAGCTTCATTACCTGGCGTCATAAAGTCAGTCATATTCATTGCAGAATAGATTTTTCCAACATATTGCCAGTTACCATACACTCTTAAATCTGTAACAGGAGTTACTGTAAATCCTAATGATGATGTCATCTGCGGAATACTGTTGTTGGTACCTCCTACTTTTACTTTATCTAAATAAAGAGTTGATGTATTAGATCCGTTCGTTGCAATTGGAGTGTTGTCATCCTGGAAGTTAGATCCTGATGCATTTCCTTTGTATTGGTAATCTCCCCAAGAGAACATCCCTTGTAATTCTAAGAATTTGTTTAATCTGTATGTTGCTTCAGCTTCTACCCCCTGGTGAAGTTGGGTAATTCCACTGATTTCTGAGTAACCTCTGACGTTGTTATCGAAAATTACACTTCCTCTTCTGTACCATCTGTCTTTCCACTCAGTTCTGTATAAGTTAACTTTTGCGTTGAAGTTAGATGTTTTGAATCCATACCCTAATTCTACAGAGAAGATTTTCTCATTGGTTAAGTTAGGGTTTACAACCTGCTGGTTACTTGGATATACGGAGTTCATCAAAGGCTGCTTGCTATAGTACCCAACATTGGCAAATACGTTATGGTTATTGTTGATGTTATAGTTAGCACCCCCTTTAATATTGAATCCAAATAGGTTTTTAAATCCTGTTTTTCTTTCAACAGTCTGACCTTGCTGAGTTGATCCTGGTTTTACAAAGTCATCAATTCTCTGATATGCCTGGTTGGATACGGATCCCTGTACATACGCAGTTAATTTCTCAGTAGAATATTCTACCTGTCCGAAACCACTGTACCAAAGTACTTCACCATCATTACTGAATGAAACTCTGTCTTCCATTGGTGCATTGGAGCCACCGAAAGGATTCCAGTTCAGCTTTTGATAATCATAAGTGTTACGAACAATATTATTTGTTGGAAGGTTTTTGTTGGACCCATCTGTGTAACCTGAAGCTCCATATAAATCAGAAAGTACCTGATAGTGGTATCCATAGTAGTATCTGTCATCAGTACCTACGGAGAAATTCCAGTTGTCATTGATTTTGTGCTGGAAGTTCATCAAGATTCCGTACCAGTTGTGTGAGTTCACACTTGAAGTACGTACTAATGTGTTTCCTGCAATACCTACTGTAGGAGTTACAGCACCGTTTGCTGCAAAAATTGCATTATAATTATAATGTCCTTCTGCATCATAGAAGTCGGCCATTCCCTTGTTGTTAACTTTACCAAGGTTTCTGGCACCACCACCACGTCCGTTAGACATGTAGGCAACTGTACTTAAAGTAGATTTGTCACTGATTGTCCAGTCCCAGTTCAACATCATTACAGGCTTGGAATAGTAGTTCATAGCATTAGCTATGTTCGTTCTTCTTCCATCTGCTGAAGTATAGTATCCGAAATCACTATTGTATGGTCTGTACGGAGAGCCATCGTGATCAGGATTGTATTTGATATAGTTACCGATTGTTGGAGCATAAGATCTCTGATCGTGCCATTGCGGAGAAGAAGTCATCATAAACTGTAAGTTATGCTTCTTGCTTGGCTGATATCCTAATGCGAAGAAATAAGTATATGATTCGTAGTCTGTGTTCTGTACATAAGTAGCTCCTGCCTGTCTTGCCATCAAGAATGATGCAGCCCAACCGTTGTCAGATCTTCCGGTGTTGTAAGCAAAAGATGTTTTTAAGAAATCGTTATTACCGATACCTAATCTCACAGCTCCACCTTGCTTCATATCAGCAGCTCTTGTAAGGAAGTTCATTGTACCTCCTACGGAAGCAATAGCCAGCTTAGAAGAACCAAGTCCTCTTTGTACCTGCATAGTACTTGTTACATCAGATAAACCTGTCCAGTTAGACATGTATACAGTACCTCCTTCCATGTCATTAACAGGCATACCGTTTACCATTACTGCAATGTTTCTGGATTCGAAACCACGCATGGTAAGCTGGGAGTCTCCAAAACCACCTCCACCTTTTGTTGCATAAACAGAAGGAGTTGTGTTCAATAGTTCAACAAGCTCCTGGTTTCCTTGTCTTTCAAGAATTTGAGCTGCTTTGATTGTAGAGACTGCTACCGGTGTCTTTCTATCTTTAGCGATATCCGTTACACCTCTTAGGATTACCTCTTCAATGTCTTTAGACTTGGTTTTAACCGTGTCCTGAGTTTGTTGAGCATAATAGATACTAGCTGTAGATAAAGTAATTACTGCAGTCAGCATCGTTTTGTTGATTAATTTCATAATCGTTAGTAATAATTAGATTTAATTTTCTGCAAAATTCGCAAAATATATTTTAACTATTATTAACTCAATGTTAATTTTTAATCAGTCTTAATAATGTTAATCTTTTGATTGTCAGTAGAATGGGCAAAAATTGAATTTTTATATGAAAAAAGTCATGTTATTGAATTTTTAACAAAGTGGGGGTGTTTTTATTAAAAATATAACGCTATTTCACTGCTTTGAGACTCAAATCAATATTCTCAGCCGAGTGCGTGAGGGCTCCTACAGAGATAAAGGTAACGCCTGTGGAAGCAATTTCTTTCAGCATGTCACGGGTAATTCCTCCTGAAGCTTCAGACTCACATGAGCCGTTGATCATCTCTACAGCCTGCTTCATCGTTTTTACATCCATATTATCAAGCATGATTCTGTCTACTTTGGCTTTGATCGCTTCCTGAACTTCCTCAAGATTTCTTGTCTCAACTTCTATTTTTAACTTTTTCTTGGTCTTTTTAACATAGTCCTTTGCCATTTTTACAGCATTGGTAATGCTTCCGTTATAATCAATATGGTTATCTTTCAGCATGATCATATCGTAAAGGCCGTATCGGTGATTGGTACCGCCTCCTATGGCCACCGCCCATTTTTCACAAACCCTGAAGTTCGGTGTGGTCTTTCTGGTATCCAAAAGCTTGGTCTTTGTGCCTACCAGTCTGGAATCCCAGTCATGGGTAAGGGTAGCAATTCCACTCATTCTCTGCATACAGTTGAGAACAAATCTTTCTGTAGACAGGATAGATCTGGCACTTCCGGTTACAATAAGGGCAATATCTCCCACTTTACAAGGGGTTCCGTCTTTGATGAAAACTTCAACCTTAAGATCTTTGTCAAAAGTTTTGAAAATAATTTCAGCCAGCTCCACACCTGCCAGGATACAGTCCTGTTTCACCAGAAGCTTAGCGCTTTGCAGCAAGTCTGCTGGAATCGTGGAAAGGGTAGAGTGATCACCATCCTGAATGTCTTCTTCCAAAGCATTTTTGATGAACTGTTTTAGAACTTTATCTGTAACGTAAGCCGGTCTTTTCATATTTTTAATTTTAATAATAGTACGATGATCTTTTTCCGAATAATAAATCATGAATGATGAATAACAAAATTACTTCATTTTCCTGAGCTTTTATTTTTTCGAATTCTATTTTATTCTTTATGCGGTTATGATCAGGATCAGTGCCTTCAAATTCTATGATGTATTTTCCGTGATTTCTTCCATATTCGGTTACCCCATCAATAAAATATTTCCAGTTGAGATCTTTCCAGTTGTATTCCCGGTTATGAAAGAAGAGTTTATCTTTATCAAACTGTAAAACAGGATATTGCGAATTGTGAATATAATTAAGCGTTAAGGGAAGTTGATTGTCATTAATAATTTCATCCAGATCAAATTTATCTTTTCCGAAATAAAAGGGTTTTCCCAGTTCAATTATATTGCATAATAAATTAAGTGGCAGCGGATGTTTGGCTCTCGAAACAATTGTTTTCTTTACATAATCATATATCTCTTTTGCCATCAATAAGAAAAACATTCCTGCTATGGAAAAGATGAAATGATCTTTAAGAGAGAACATTGAAAAAAGAAAAACCCCTCCTGAAAGCAAAAACATGAATATCCGTAAACCTTGAATAAGCGTCACAATCGTCAGAATTCTCAAACCGAATATTTCCATTGCTTTCTGCTTTGAGTTTCTTTTTTATGCTAAATCTTTATTATAAAATGCCCCTTTGTTTTCCGTCATTTCCATAGACTGGGTAATGATGAGGTGGGCAACAGTCGTAAGGTTTCTTAATTCTGACAGCTGTGGAGAAAGAATCGAGTAGTGGTAGATCTCATCTACTGCAGCTGCAATTTCCTGGTGTTTCTGCAATGCCATATTCAGACGTCTGTTGCTCCTTACAATTCCTACAAGATCACTCATCATTTCCTGAAGCTGTTTTCTGAGGTAGCTGATGATCACCATTTCATCCATGATTTTCATGCCTTCTTCATTCCATTCAGGAACGGCTTTCAGATCATCAAAGTTGAAGCTGTTTTCATTCAGGAGTTCCACCGTTTTCATGGCAGCATTGTGGCCGAAAACCAGACCTTCCAGCAGTGAATTTGAAGCCAGTCTGTTCGCGCCGTGCAGTCCGGAATTTGTACATTCCCCTACTGCAAAAAGATTTCTGATCGAAGACTGTCCGTCCCTGTCCACTTCAATACCACCCATCAGGTAATGGCAGGCAGGTACCACCGGAATTAACTGAGTGAAAGGATCAATTCCTTCATCTCTGCATTTTTTATAAATATTCGGAAAGTGTTCCAGGAACTTTTCCTGATTCATATCACGGCAGTCCAGGCCTACATATTCGTCTCCAGTGATTTTCATTTCATTGTCAATCGCTCTGGCAACAATATCTCTGGAGGCCAGTTCTTCACGCTCATCATATTTCTGCATGAATTTTTCACCTCTTTTGGTTCTCAGTTTGGCACCGTCTCCCCGTACTGCCTCAGAAATCAGGAACAGCATTCCGTCAATCTTATTGTATAATGCAGTGGGATGGAACTGATAGTACTGCATATTGGATACCTTTCCTTTGGCACGGGCCACGAAAGCAATTCCGTCTCCTGTGGCAATGGTAGGATTGGTCGTGTTTTTATAAACATGTCCGGCACCGCCTGTGGCAACCAACGTGATCTTGGACGTGATCTTTTTGATGGTTCTGGATTTTTCATCCAGAATATAAGCCCCGTAGCAATGGATATCGCCTTCGTTGAGTTCTTTACCCGGAACGTGGTGCTGGGTAATGATATCAATTACATAATGATGGTCAAGGATCTCAATATTCGGGCTGCTGTTGGCTGTTTCCAGTAAGGCTCTTTCAATTTCAAAACCTGTAATATCTTTATGATGAACGATTCTGTTTTCAGTATGGCCTCCTTCTCTTCCCAAAGCGAATTTACCGTTTTTCATATCGAACTGGGCACCCCATTCTACGATTTCGTTAAATCTTGCAGGCGCTTCTTTCACTACCATTTCCACCACATCACGTTTGTTTTCACCATCTCCGGCACGCATAGTGTCTTCAATATGTTTTTCGAAATTGTCGTTCTGGAAGTCGGTGACTACAGCGAGTCCGCCCTGTGCATATTTGGTATTGCTTTCGTCTTCATCAGATTTTGTAACGATGATGATTTTGGCATCAGGGAGCTGTTCAGACACTTTAATGGCGTAGGAAAGTCCGGAAATGCCGGACCCGATTACTAGTACATCCGCTTTTATCATATGCTTACTTTAGGTACAATCGTTTAAATATTAAATAAATTTAAACAATTTTTCGTTTGGTTTTCTTACTTTTTTCATGTGTTGGAAAGGATCTTCCTCAGAACGGTAGCCTAAAGCGAGGGTAACGGTTACTTTTTCTGTATCGGGGTTGATGTTCAGAATTTCTTCTATTACATCCTGCCGGAAGCCTTCCATAGGGCATGAGTCTATATTTTCGATCGCAGCAGCATACATGAGATTGGCCAATACGATATAAGACTGTTTTTCTGCCCAGTTGAAAATTTCATCCTGTGTTTTCTGATTAATGTGCTGATTGATGCTGTTTCTGAAAGGATCAAGTTTTTCAATAGGAGTTTCCCGTACTTCAGAAATATGATTAAAATACCCACGGATATAGTTGTCTTCAATACTTTTTTTTGAAATGATAACAATAAGATGGGAGCAGGTAGATATCTGGGAAGGGTTATAAAAAGCCGGAATCAGTTTCTGCTTCATTTCCTCACTCTCTACAACGATCATTTTGTAGGGCTGAAGTCCCAGAGAACTGGCAGACAGTTTTCCTGACTCAAGAATGTTGTGAAGAGTTTCCTGAGGAATGATTTGATTATTAAATTTTTTCACAGAATATCTTCTGCTTAAAGCTTCCAAATAATTCATAGCACAAATTTAAGAATTGAATATGAATAAAGACTCTTTAAAATGAAATATCTCCCAGGGCTGAATATAAAAAAATCACCCCGGCTGGCGGAGTGATTCTTTTGATGAGGATGGAATGTGTAATTAATCTCTGTTTTTTACAACGATCCAGCCTGAGAATGTTATCGGAGTGCTGTTTTTATTGTTTTCTTTCCATGAAATAGAATACCAGTAGTTGCCTGTAGGAACTTTTTTGCTGGTACTGGTGGTTCCGTTCCATTTGTAGCTATTGCTCTTATCCGCCTGGAATATCTTGTAGCCATATCTGTCAAAGATTCCGATTTCGAGGTTCTGTTTACCCGCAAGGGCAGAATAATCAACAAAATCATTGATTCCGTCATCGTTCGGAGTAATAACGTTGATCAGGTTAGGGACAGTGATATCAACCTGGATAGGAGTACAGTTGTAGCTGTCTTTTACGAAGACCTTCGCTTCCCCTCTTGCTACATGGGTGAATACATTGGATTCCTGCCAGTTGATATTATCCAGTGAATATTGATAAGGAGGAGTTCCGCCGTTTACATATACTGTTACTGTGCTTCCGGAGATGTCAATATTGCTGATCACCGGATTTTCAGAAGCATATACAGTTACGGTCTGCAGGGCGGTACACTCTCCGGTTTTGAGTTTTACCCAATAAGTACCTACTCCCACATCCTTGATGCTTTGGGTCGTTGCTCCCGTACTCCATTCGTAGCTTTTGAAACCAGCGCCGGCATCCAGGGTG
The DNA here is from genome assembly GCF_001684965.1 of Chryseobacterium arthrosphaerae. Lineage (NCBI taxonomy): Bacteria > Pseudomonadati > Bacteroidota > Flavobacteriia > Flavobacteriales > Weeksellaceae > Chryseobacterium > Chryseobacterium arthrosphaerae. The sequence goes on from NZ_MAYG01000012.1 coordinate 513,331, forward strand.
GTTTTGCTTTCCATACAGATGGTTTTGTCGATCAGTATTCTGGACAGCACCGGAGCAATTACCGTTAAAGTCACTTTTGCAACCGAGTAACATCCGTTCGTATTAAAGACTTTTACGTAAGCTACTCCGTTAGGTGCAATATACGCTGCGGGATTTGCAATTTTATTGGTTCCATTGATGGCATCGGTTAAAGAAGGATAATATTCTTTAGTCATTCCGTTTTGCGAAACTACAGCACCTGTAAGATTAAAAGAGGCTGTAGACGGATTGGTTTCGATGAAACAGGATTTTATTTCTGTATTATTTACAGCAACTGTCGGATGAATGTTCAGTGTAATTTTTGCAGTACTTACGCATCCCTGGGCAGTAGTAACCTTTACGTAAATGGTGGCTGCTGCAGATGCATAAGCGTAAGGATTGGTAATCTGATTGGTACCGTTATTCAGGTCGTAAAGGGTAGGATAGAACTCTTTCGTTACCCCTGTGAGTGTGGTGACGGCAGCGGAGTTGAGGTCAAATGTTGCTGTCCCTGCATTGTTATTGTTACATCCTGTGAGTGTAGCGTTGGTGGCTGCAAAAGGAGTAGGGTTAAGCTGTATGATTCCGTCGCCATTGTCACAAAGTGTTGCCGTAGGATCTTTGATGACCACTTTGATGGTCGTATTTCCTGAATATTGAAAACTTGCCGGATTGGCAATAGGAGTAGAGCTTCCCAATACATAATAGGTGAAAGTATAATTTCCAGGATTGTTGACAAATTGAGCATTGAAAGACGTAAGATCCACTAAGCCGTTTCCTGTCGCCGGATTTGTACATACAAACGGAGTGACGGTTGCATTCAAAATCGGAACCTTGTCTACAAATACTTTTGCATTTTTTATAGAGTGTCTCGCACTTGCGCCTCCGGTTGCGGCAGAAAAACCGAAATATCCCTGTGACATTCCTACAGCACCGCCTGAAGGGGCAAAAGACTGGTCAACGATAAGTATACCGTCTATTCTTACCTTAATGATCCAGTTGGAAGGATTGGTAAGGTCTGTTTCCCCGTTCACTTCTACATGCCGGTAGATATCTGATACAAATGGTTTGGTAGGATTCAGGTCAGGAGAATGAAAGGTACTTCCCGGTGTGTTGTTGAATTCAATATTGTTACCGGCAGTATTATTGGTTCCGTACAGAATGTGTACCTTGCTCATCTGCCCTTCAGTAGTGTTGTTGAAAATGTCAAAACCTACCATAAGACCTGAGGCATTGGCTGGAATTCCCAGTCCTCCTCCGGATACAAATCCTGTGGGTGGATTGGCCAGGTACCAGAAAGTGAAACCGTCACCTCTTCCGAATTGTGTCGTTCCGTTTCCGTCAATTCTGAAATCGAATTCCACTTTCCATTTGTCACAATAGCTTAGGGTGATAGGGGTGGCCAGTTTTATAGCTCCGTATCTGCTTGTCTGGTCGGTAGTTAGTCTGATGAAGTCTGTACTTACTACAGCATCGGAGACCAGGTCCCATCCTGTTGTATTAACCGGATTTCCGGCAAGTTGATAAGTTTGGGAAAGAAGTTTTCCCGGAAGGCAGAGTAAAACAGCCAGTAAAAAAATAAGTATATCTTTTTTCATAATGGTTGGATTGTGGTATTAATTAATTTTTACTTGATATTCAATTTATTTTCATTTAACTATTTGATTATTGCGGGGATATTGTTGTTTTTCAGATGAAAAATACAGTTGGATGCTACTGAAGCAAAATCAGTGTTTCATTTTTATTCAGCTCAAAGGTTTCATATTTTAACATCAAAACTACCCCGTATGAAGAGGTAGTTTTGATGTAAAGTGTTTATTCTCTGTTTTTTACCAATACCCAGCCGGAGTATTTGGTCTCAGTATTGTTTTTATTGTTTTCATTCCATGAGATGGTGTACCAGTATGTGCCTGTCAGTACTTTTTTACCTGATGCTGTTCCGTCCCAGGTGAAATTTCTCATTTTATTCGCTTCATAAAGCTTATTGCCATATCTGTCATATACTGTGAATATCAGATTTTTCTTATAAGCCAGTGCAGAATAATCAATAAAATCATTGATGTTGTCTCCATTAGGAGTAATGGCATTGATCAGATTAGGAACCGTAATCTGAACTTCAACAGGGGGGCAGTTATAGAAATCTTTTACAAAAACCCTTACTTCTCCTCTTGCCAGACCTGTAAATACATTGGAAGGCTGCCATTTTATCCCGTCTAAAGAATACTGATAAGGTGGCGTTCCTCCTGAAACATTTACGGTAATGGTATTGTTGTCAATGTCAATGCTTGAGATGACAGGATTAGGAGACGGATTTACTTTTACCATCTGGGTTGTAATACAGTTTCCTGTTTTAAGTTTCACCCAGTAAAGGCCTACTCCAATATTTTTAATGGATGAGGTTGTTTCGCCGGTACTCCATTCATAGCCATCGAAACCGGGACCTGCATCCAGGTCTGTTTTATCACCAATGCAGATTGTCTTGTCTTTCAGAATGGCAGATGGGGTTGGAGGGAGAACGGCCAGATTGATTTTGGCAATGTTAAAACATCCGTTGGCATCCGTTACTTTTGCGTATACGGCTGTGCTTGTAGAAATATACTGAAGGAAGTTGATGATCTCATTGGTTCCGCTCAGTGCATTGGCTATTGAAGTATAGTATTTTTTGGTGACGCCGCTGGTTAAAGAAGTTACATCTGCGGTTGTCAGGTTAAAGATAGCACTGGAAATATTATTCTCAATGAAACATGACTTGAGTGTAGCTTCTTTGACAGGAGTGTCAGGGTAAAAAGCCAGGGTGATTTTTGCCGTACCTGTACATCCCAGGGGAGTTGTCACTTTTACATAAACTACACCCGGAGCCGACAGATAATTATCAGGAGTCATAATCTCGTTGGTACCTGCATTCAGATCACTCAGTGTTTTGTAGTACTTTTTAGTAACTCCCTGAACGTTGGTTACATTAGCTGAGTTAAGATTAAAGATAGCGGTTCCTGCCTTGTTGTTATTACACATTGTAATAGTCTTGTCTTCAGCTTTGAAAGGCGCAAGGACCAATTGAATTTTTCCGTCCGGATTATCACATAATATTCCTGCATTATCTTTAATAATGACTGTGACGGTGGTATTGGCGCTGAACTGGAAATTTACCGGATTGGCGATAGGAGTGCCGCCCTGCATATAAGAAAAAGTATAATTGGCAGGATTGCTGACGAACTGGGAGTTGAAGGTCGTCAGATTCACACTTCCGAGTCCTGTTGTTGGGTTAGGACAGAAAGACTGCGTCACCGAATTCTGTAAAATAGGAACTTTATCCGTATAAATCTTAACGTTCTTTACAGCATGTCTGGCACTGGCTGCTCCGGTAGAGGCGGAGAATCCAAAATATCCCTGGGTCATGGTGGCAGCTCCTGCAGAAGGTGCGAAAGACTGTGAAGTAATGGTATTGCCATCGATCTTTACTGTGATGATCCAGTTGGCTGGTACTGCGGGATCTACTGTTCCTGTAACTTCTACATGTTTGTAAGTACTTCCTGTAAAAGGCTGGGTAGAATTGAGGTCCGGTGAGTGGAATGAACTGCCTGCGGTATTGTAGTACTCCAGACCATTGGTATCGGTAGTATTGGGAACTACCCCATATGCAACGTGAACTTTACTCATCAGCCCGCCGCCGCCCATATTATTATAGATATCAAAACCTACAATAAGGCCTGTTGCGTTTTGCGGAATTCCTAATCCTGCTCCCTGTTGGCTGGTAACGGGTGGGTTGGCAAGGTACCAGAAAGCAAATCCGTCTCCCTTTCCGGAAGAAGTACCGTTTCCGTCAATTCTGAAATCAAATTCAACCCGCCACTTGTCACAATATTTAAGATTGATGGGGTCGTTTAGTTTTATTGAACCGGATTTATTGGTCAGATCTTCGGTAAGCATGATGAAATCTGTATTCGCAGATGCATCAGGAACAATAGTCCATCCGGTAGTATTTATAGGGTTTCCGGTAAGCTGATACGTCTGGGAAAAAGATTTTCCCGATATACAGAGAAAGAAAACCGATAAGTAAAATAATAGATTTTTATTCATTTAACTGGGACTTAGATTAAATAAGTAAAGATATTAAATCCCAATCAATAAATGTGTATTTAATGTTAATTTTGTTAAAACTTTCAATTATTTTTCAAAAAACAATCTTTCTTGTGATGAAATTACGAATGTTATACGTTAAATTCTATGTTTGTGTTAAATTGATTCAGAAGAGCGTGTTGTTGTCAATGCCTTCAAAGTAAGTATCGATCTCAAGATCCTGAGAAGCCGCAGCAGCTACAGCCAGCTTGTCACAAAGTTCATTTTCAAAATGTCCTGCATGCCCTTTTATCCAATGCATTTTAGGGGTATGCTTATTGTATAACTCAACGAATTTTTTCCAGAGATCAGGGTTTTTTACATTTTTCCATCCTCTTTTGATCCATCCTGAGATCCAGTTTTGGTTGATGGCATCAGATACATATTTGCTGTCTGTATATATATGAATCTCATTTTCTGCAGACTTCAGCTTTTCCAGCGCCGTGATGACGGCCAGGAGTTCCATTCTGTTGTTGGTCGTTTTCCGGAATCCTTTAGAAAAAGTTTTCTGATAGTTTTTTTCCGGAACGCGCATGAGAATTCCATATCCTCCTTTTCCGGGATTTCCGCTGCAAGCTCCGTCTGTATAAATATTGATCCTCAAAACTTTTTTCGTAAAATAGTATTATTTAAGTTTAAATTAAAAATAGATTACAACTTAAAAAGGAAAATCATCATCATCATCGAAATCATTCATTGATGAACCTGAAAGTTTTGAACTGTCCGGAAGATCAAATGCCGCTCCTGGCTGAATGGTTGTTTTGATCTTGTCAAAACCGCTTGGCTCTCCGAAATTAGAAGGATATCCTCCGCCTGCGCCACCATCCAAAGCCGCCTCAATATCTCCGAATTTGGCAAAATGTTTTAAGAAAGACAATCTGACATCCGCCGTGGCACCATTCCTGTGCTTGGCAATGATCAATTCAGCCTGGTTTTCTGTAGAGGTTTCCTGTCCTTCTTCGTCATTATCCCAAACGGTGATTTTATAATATTCAGGTCTGAAGATGAAAGATACGATATCGGCATCCTGCTCAATCGCTCCGGATTCCCTAAGGTCAGAAAGCTGAGGTCTCTTTCCGGGACGGGTTTCCACACTTCTTGAAAGCTGGGAAAGGGCAATTACCGGTACATTCAGTTCTTTTGCGATAGCTTTTAATGAACGTGAAATCATGGAGATCTCCTGTTCACGGTTTCCAACTCCTTTTCCGCCTCCACCTGCGGTCATTAGCTGAAGGTAGTCGACCATGATCAGCCTTACCCCGTGCTGCATTACCAGTCTCCGGCATTTTGCACGGAAGTCGAATATCGAAAGGGAAGGGGTTTCGTCAATATATAAAGGAGCGTTTTCCAGTTCGGATACATTAGAGAACAGTCTCTGCCATTCTTCATCGTCCAGGGTTCCTTTTCTGAGTTTTTCAGATGAAATTCTGGTCTCGGAAGCAATCATCCTGGTGATAAGCTGTACAGAAGCCATCTCGAGAGAGAAAAGGGCCATAGGGATCTTGTGTCCAACGGCAATATTTCTTGCCATGGAAAGAAGAAATGCCGTTTTCCCCATCGCCGGACGGGCGGCAATAATGATGAGGTCGGAATTCTGCCAGCCCCCTGTTTCTTTATCCACGTCCCTGAATCCTGAAGGTACTCCGGAAAGTCCCTGCTTATCTTTTAAAGACTTAATCGTATCAATAGCCTGTTTTACCAATGAATTGGCGGTATCGAATCCCTTTTTAATTGTTCCGTTGGTGATTTCGAAGAATGACTGTTCTGCTTTGTCCAAAAGCTCAAAAACATCTGTAGACTCTTTATAGGAAGAGTCAATGACATTGGCAGAAACATTGATAAGGCTTCTTAAAATATATTTTTCAAGAATAACACGTACGTGATATTCAATATGGGCAGATGAGCTTACTCCCATGGTCAGGTCAATGATGTAGTGGTCACCACCGGCCTGGCTGAGTTTATCTTCTTTTTTCAGCTCCTGGATAATCGTCATCAGGTCTACGGGGTGGTTTCCCTCATAGAGTTTTAAGATGGTGGAAAAGATGATCTGATGTCTGGGATCATAAAATACTTCAGGGGTAAGAAGGTCGATGGAATGGTCAAGCCCTTTTTTGTCAATCAAAAAAGTTCCGATTACAAGCCTTTCGAAGTCCACTGCATTGGGAGGCATTTTTCCATCCGCAATAGACAGTTCTTTTGCAAAGTTTCCGTGTGTCAGGGATGATAATGTTTCTTTCTGCGCCATGTTGCAAAGATAGTTTATTTAAAAAATATTTAAAAAATAGTATTCAACAAATTATTCGCAGTGTTTCGGAAAATGCTGTTAACAGGAGATTCATGATGTTGATAAAAAAATCACCTTCGAACACGATGATTTTTAACAGGATCCAATGGAAAGTTAATCTTGGTTTTTGTTTTTACAACAGGCCTCAGAACGGCATAACTGTTAATTATTATGGATTAAAAATGAAAAAAGCCGCTGAAAGCGGCTTTTTTACATATGATAAAGAAAAATTATTCTCTGTTTTTTACAACAATCCAACCTGAGAATTTGAATGGTGTATTCTTTGCGTTGTTCTCGTTCCAGGTTACGGTATACCAGTAGGTACCTGTTGGTATGTTTTTGCCGGATAATTTACCGTCCCATTTATAACCGTTCGTTTTATCACCTTGGTGGATTTTTGTTCCGTATCGGTCAAAAATAGTCAATACAAGATTTTGTTTATCTGCAATCGCTGAATAATCTACTGTATCATTTACACCATCCCCGTTTGGAGTAATAATGTTGATAAGGTTAGGAACCAGTACGTTTATTTCGATAGGCTCACAGTCGTAAGCATCTTTTACATATACTTTGTAGCTGCCTCTTGCAATGTTTTTGAATACATTAGATGTCTGCCATTGGATTTTATCCATAGAGTACTGGTAATCCGGTGTTCCTCCTATAACATTTACAGTCACTGTAGTGTTAGAGATATCGATGCTTGTTACAACCGGCTGTTCGGAAGGATATACCTTTACAGTCTGAGTGGTAACACATTCTCCGGTTTTTAGTTTTACCCAATAAGTACCCACTCCAACATTACTGATCGATTGTGTTGTAGCACCTGTGCTCCATTCGTAGCTCTTGAATCCTGGTCCTGCATCCAGGGTCGTAGTGTCTTCTATACAGATGATTTTGTCAACAAGAACGCTTGACGTTACAGGAGGAATAACTGTTAAATTTATTTTTACAATAACATAACATCCTCTGTTGTCACTCACTCTTACGTATACTACACCGTTTGGAGCGATATAAGTCTTAGGGTTTAAGATTTCATTCGTTGCATCTATAGCATCCGTTAATGAAGGGAAGTATCTCTTAGTAGTTGTTGCTGTAGGGGTTGTAACGGAAGCGTTATCAAGATTGAATAAACCTGTAGATGGATTTGATTCTATGAAACAAGCTCTGATATCAGCATCTTTTGCAATGATCTGCGGATAGAACTTCAGGGTAATTTCTGCGATGTCTGTACAGCCAAACTGAGAAGTTACTTTTACATAGATTTTTCCTTCGGCAGAAACAAACTGATAAATATTAGTGATCTCATTGATTCCGTTGTTCAGGTCGTATAGCGTGTGATAGTATTTCTTAGTTGCAGTCGGGTCGTCAAAAACATTGGCTGTTGTAAGGTCAAAAGTTGCAGTTCCGGCATTGTTGTTATTACACATGGTCAGCGTTGCATTGTTCGCCTTGATCTTTCCGTCTCTGAATTTAAATTTACCGGTCTGTCTACACTTATTGATAGGGTTATTAGGATTGGTAGGGTCGGTGTAGCTGATGCTGTAAAAATAGATACCTGTTGTTGTTACCGTCTGAGGACCTGTAATAGGGTTGCTGGCAGTTAAAGCATCATTTTGACTGGTATGATAAGTAACAGTAAAATTAGGATTACCGTTAAGAATACCTGTTGATAAGGATGCGAAATCAAAAGTAGCCGGATTGGTACAGATGGTTACCTCTCTTGGATCTGCAGGGTTCGCTGCCGGTTGTCCCGGTGGATTAAACGGGTACGGCTGTACGGCAGGGTCAGAGAAAGGAGAAGATAAAGTAGCAGTTCCGCCCCAGTGCATTTTAAATCCGTTTGCTGACAAACTGTGGTTGTTAACTATCAGATAATAGGTTTCACCAGGAAGTACATCCATGTATTTTGCCCATCTGTCACCTCCTACAGGGTCGCATAGGTCTGTAGCAGTCATGTTAAGTCCTGTGATTCCTCTTGCTGAAGCATAAGAACCACGAAGGGGTGTACCTCTGTTGGCACAGGTTTTATTAGGACCGAATACGGCAAAGTCATAGTCGTCTTCGGTTATAGCATTAGGGATAATTTCAAAGGTAAGTGTACCGGCGGTCGCAATAGTGAAGGTATACCATACTGAATATCTTTCGTTGGTAAGACATCCCCCAATGGTTTCCAGGGTATCACCGTTACCGTCCGGAGTATATGAAATATCTGTATTACCACAAACTGCCATAGCTGATGAACAGTCTGATTGAGCATAGAAAATATGCGAAAATATAATTAGAAAAAGGAGTAATGTTTTTTTCATAAGAGAAGATTTGAAAAAAATGTTTAAACTGTAGCAATTAAAAGATTACTGTATGGATGCCACTTTCGTGAGAGCGGTGTTAACCTTTTTTCTGATAGAATTTCTTACAGTTCTTTTAATTTTATGGGTTAATTAACTGCTTGCCCCAGTCTGGAGAAGTAGATGAAGTTGTATTAAATTCATTTACTGCTTTGGAGTAAAATTCCAGGGCTTCGGTTTTATTATTAGAAAGCTGAGCCACTTCGTACTTCAGACAGGTAAGTCTTGGGCTGTTCTTTAGCTGGGCGTTTGCTTTTGTCATATAGTCAGTCGCTGTTTTCAGGTCCTTCTGATAGTTTGCAGAAGTTGCTGTTCTGATTTTCTGTGCATAAATAAGACCCAGAAGAGTATTGATCTCTCCGTTGTTTTTTTCTGAAGCAAGTGCCTGGGTAGCAAATTTTCTTGCAGTTTCATTTGACTCCGCTGCAGACTTTTCAGGGTTGTATTTTAATAAATGATGGGCCTTGAGATACATGGCTACTGCAGCATAATAATCTGCTTTCCACTTTTCTGAAGTTTTAGCTTCCGAAAATATATTGAAAAGAGTATCATAATCACCGTCTGTTTTGGCGCCGTTGATTTGCTGAACAGACTGCTGTAAAGCTTGATCTGAAAAAGTCTGGGCACTTGCCCAAAAACCGGTCATGAAGAAGCCTAAAACAAATAAAAGTTTATTCATAGAGGGGATATTTTGTAGCAAATATATGAAATTATTAACGTTAAATTAAAGATTTTGAGATATATTTAATGAAAACGGCAACTTGTTTTTTGATATGGTATTTTTTTATTTAATTGAAATTGTACGGTATTATAAATGTATAGCCTTTTTAAGTGAGTATTTAGAATGGAATTGGTGAAATATTTTTTGAAAAAACAGATATTAAAGAAAAATCCGGATAGAAAACGTTCTGTCCGGATTTTGATTATTTCGAATTGTCTTTAAATCTGATTTGGATGTAAAGGTCTTTGATTAACAATGTGTTAATATTGCATTTTTCTCAGTTTAGGATTGGTAGCTCCTACTGTTAAAGCAACCAGAACCGTCATGCATCCGCCAAAAACTACAGAGCGTACCACCCCAAGAGCCTTTGCCATAAGTCCGCTTTCAAATTGCCCCATTTCGTTGCTGGACATGATGAAAATTGAATTGACACTCAGCACACGTCCTCTGATATGATCAGGCGTTTTCAGCTGTACAATTGTACCCCTGATCACCACAGAAATTCCATCCAGCATCCCGCTCATTACAAGGAACATAAATGACAGCCAATACAGTTTGGATAAGCCGAATCCGATGATACACAAACCAAAACCGGTTACAACGGCAAGAAGTATTTTACCCTGGTTCTTACGGAGCGGAACAATTGAAAGAATGGTAATGATGCACATGGATCCTATGTCAGATGCAGCATTCAGCAGACCGAATCCTTCAGCGCCCGAATTTAAAATATCCGTAGCAAATACCGGGATCATGGCAACAGCCCCTCCGAAAAGGACCGCAAACATATCAAGGCATAATGCCCCCAGGATTTCTTTGGTTTTAAAAATATAAGAAATCCCCTCACGCATGCTCTCCATGACATCCACTGTTTCTTTTTTATATTCCGAGTACTGCCTGTTCAGCTGCCAGAAAAATAGCGAGGCTAGGAAGATTAAGGATAAAATCACCACCAGTGTCCATTTTACCCCGACGTACCCGATAAGAATACCGCCTATAGCATGGCCGCATACCGAAGAGATCAGAAAAGTCGCCTGGTTGAGCGTAACAGCATTCGGAAGGTTTTCTTTCTTTACAATTTTAGGAATCATGGAAGGAACAATAGGACCAATGAAGGCTCTTGCAATTCCTGTAAAAAATATGACACCATAAATATAATAGGTGATCTGGTGACCTGTAAAGTGCATCCTTACATTAAGGAACGCAGGAATCAATAGCAGGCCGATAAGGAAAATATAAGCATAATTGCAGATGAGCAGCAATCTTTTTTTCTCGTTCATGTCAATCACATGGCCGGCATACAAAGCACAGCTCACGGCAGGAATTACTTCCGAAAGACCGATAAGGCCTATTGAAAAAGGATCTTTTGTCAGCTGATATACCCACCATCCTAATAACGTGGCCAGCATTCTGAAAGCTAAAACAATAAAAAATCTCCCGGTAAGAAGATTTCTGAACTCAACATTTTGTAATGTTTGTAACGGGGTAAAGGAAATCATGAACAAAAATAGCCCTAAAAATTTATTTAAGGCTATTCATATGTTGATTTTTGACAGATATAGTAAATATATCCTAAAAGATAAAATCTATTTTAGTCAGCTCTTGAAGAACTGATCACCAATGCCGCAACACCAGCTGCTCCAATGATGGTAGCGCCCGTAGCAATTCTTGCCTTTCTGCTGTCTTTCACTGCGGCTACATTCGATTTAGGGATGATGACCTCTGTGCTGTCTTTTTTACCTGCCGTACCTACAAGATTATCTCCAACGATGTTTCTGAATAATATTTTCTGCTTCGGAGATCCGTCTCTCATCGTAACCTTATAGATCTTCCCGGCTTCCAGATTAGAATAGTTGTTTTTTGAAATATCCTCGCTGTATTTTGTAGTAGCACAAGATGTAATGACAAATAAAGACGTTAATAAAGATGATTTCAACAGTACAGATGCTTTCATTATTTTCGTTTAGTTTTTCAAATTTATAATTTTTTTCGAATATACGTTTTTGGAATTGAAAAAATGTGTTTAAAGTTTGTAAATTTCTAAGAGATCTGCCACATTTCTGTCATTAGCCAATCTGGGAGTCTTATTCTGACCGCCTAATTTCCCTTGAGATTTGGCATATTCATGAAATGCATTTCTGGAAAGTTTTGTGATTTTCAGCTTCTGCAAAATATTTCCGGAGATAAGATCGTCATAATACGTATTTCTTGCTCTGAGTTGCTGGTCCAGCTCATCTCTGAATAATTCAAAGTCTTCCGGTTCCTTTTCAAATTCTATCAGCCACTCATGGTAAGGTAGGCCTTCGGAAGGGTTTACCTGTGGAGCCAGATGAAATTCTGTAATCTGGGCAGGATATTTTTCAAGAGCGGCTTTTATAGCCTCTTCCACCTCAAAAGCAATGACGTGTTCTCCAAATGCAGATGTGAAATGCTTGGTTCTGCCGCTTACCAGGATCCTGTACGGATCTTTACTGATGAACCTGACAACATCCCCGATCGAATAAGCCCATAATCCGGAATTGGTAGTAAGAACCAGGGCATAATCTTTATGAAGTTCAATTTCCTTTAACGTCAACCTTCTGGCGCCCGGCTTCCCATATTCCTCCAAAGGAATGAACTCATAAAAAATTCCATGGTTGGTCAGCAGCAAAAGACCTTCCTGCGTATAATCATCCTGGAAAGCGAAAAAGCCTTCAGAAGCAGGAAAAGTCTGTATAATATCTACTTTACCGCCAAGAAGATCCTCCATTTTATCCCGGTAGGGTTCGTAGTTGACTCCTCCTGTAACAATGAGCTGAAGATTAGGAAAGAGTTGTTTGATCTTTTTGCCATGCTTTTCCGTAAGTTTTTCAAAATACATGATCAGCCATGGGGGAATTCCTGAGATCAGGGTCATGTTCTCCCTTTCAGTTTCTTCAATGATTTTGTCTACTTTGGCTTCCCAGTCTTCCATAATATTGGTTTCCCAGCTTGGCAGACGGTTTTTCTGAAGATAATTGGGAATATGATGGGCAACAATTCCCGATAATCTTCCTGTTTTGATCCCGAAAACCTCTTCCAGCTCAGGACTTCCCTGCAGAAATATCATTTTCCCGTTGACGAAATCTGCATTGTCTTTTTTACTGATATAATGAAACAGTGCACTTTGGGCTCCGGCAATCTGAAAAGGCATTCCTTCCTTTGAAATAGGAATATATTTGGAACCGGAGGTAGTTCCTGAAGTTTTGGCAAAATATTCAGGCGTTTCTGTCCATAGAATATTAGCCTGTCCTTTTTTTACCCTTTCGATGTAAGGTTTCAGGTCTTCATAATCTGCGACGGGAACATTCTCCTGAAATTCCTTTACAGACCGGATGTTCTCAAAACCATGCTCACGCCCGAAAAGAGTCTTCTGAGCCGTGCTGACAAGAGAAAGTAAAAGTTCCTCCTGGTTTTTCTCCGCATTTTTTTTGAATTCCTCTGCCTTACGGACATGTTTTTTTGCCCAGATAAGCGCTGCATTTTTCTTGAAGAAGTTTAACATGGTTCAAATTTATAAATAAGTAGAGAATCTGAAACCATTTTTACAGAGTCAGGCATAAAAAAACCGATGAAACGAGTTTCACCGGCTTTTCGAAATTTGATTATGAAAATAACAACTATATGTTGATGTTATGCTTATTTATTGGCTTTGTACCTTTTATCAGGGGTGCCGTCTTTTTTCAGATGTTTGTTTTCTTTGTATCTTTTATCCGGCGTTCCGTCTTTTTTCATTTTAGCAGCCGGCTGTGCAGGCTTCGCTTTGGTATCCATTGGTTTTGCAGCTTTTACTTCTGCAGGTGTAGCTGCTTTTGCGGTAGTAGCTTTTACGGGTGGATGTGCAGGTGCACTTTTAGCGGGAGCAGTCTGCTGTGCAGTCGCAAGTCCTAATCCTAAGATTAATGACATTGCAGATAATAATTTTTTCATAGGGATTACTGTTTGTTTTTGTTGAATAAAGATATACAAAAAGCAGGCTAGAAAATTGATGTTTTTAAACTTAACGAAAGTTTATTACAGCTTAAAAAAAAATTAAAGACCTTTATTGGTCATAAAAAAGCCTGTTTCAGAAATTGAAAACAGGCTGCTTATTATATGAATTAGAATATTTTTTAACGGGTACAGTTGGCGGTCCATGTTTTACCGTCTCGTATGAACAGTATTTTCAGTTCATTATTATCAATTCTGATATAAGAGGTTGCACTGGAACCGATCATCACAAGGGTATGATCTCCTTTCTGTTCAAACTCAATTCCGTTAAGATCCGGGATTCCGTTTGAAAAACTGAAGTTGTACTTGGTACCACTGGCAATTTTCGTTACAAATACACTTCCGTTATCAGTACTGATATTGGTAGATCCGCCGTCATTATAAGAGATACTTCCCTTATAAGTTCCTGCAAAGAAGTCATTGTTGACAGGATCATCATCTCTGCTGCACGACGAAAAAGATAATGCTGTAAAAACCAACAGCATCATAACTCCTAAAATTTTAATTGCTTTTTTCATAATACTATTCTTAAATGTTTGTAAAACTGACAACCCAAACACTATGCCATGAGGAAATAATAGAATTTATTTAACGAGTTCTTAAATAAATTTGTAAAAAATTAAGATTTTCAAGTGTAAAGATAAAGGCAGATTACAGAGTGTTTATATTCAGTATAAGCTTTGCAGACGGAGCCTGAAACAGAATATTTCTTTATTATCATTTGCTTTCAAATTCTGGGTAAGTTATTCATTTTAAATCTTCAGCTCTCCGGATTTTCATCTGTAGAAAAAAATATCCGTACCTTTGTATAGCATAAAAACGGTTTCGGAAAACTCCCGAAATCGCTTTTGTCGTTTATACCATACTATTTATGCAGTTAAAATCCATCAGCGAAAAGTTTCTTCCGGATCTCATGCAGAAAGAATTCGGAAAAGAAATTTTCACCCGGTTAGAAGACAGTCAGCATATTGCTGTGAAAGGAAGTGCCGGATCCTCGGTGTCCGTTTTTGTAGCTGAGCTTTTTTTGGTTCAGAAGAAAAATATTCTTTATCTGGTAGATGATAAGGAAGACGCTTTGTATGCCAATACAGAAATGGAAGACCTGCTGGGAAAAGATAAGGTGCTGTATTTTCCTGCAACCCATCTTGAACCCTATCAGGTAGAAAAAACACAGAATGCCAATCTTGTTTTAAGGACTGAAGTCCTGAATAAAATCAATTCCGGAAGGTCTCCGAAGGTTATCGTAGCCTATGCCGGAGCTTTATCGGAAAAAGTGTTAAAGAAAGAAGACTTTAAAGCCATTTCTCATCATATAAAAGTGGGAGATCAGCTGGATTTTGATTTTGTGGATGAGTTGCTCAACCATTACCATTTTCAGCAGGCTGATTTCGTTTCTGAGCCTGGTGAGTTTTCTGTGAGAGGAGGGATTGTGGATGTATTTTCCTATTCCTATGAAAAACCCTACAGGATTACTTTCTTCGGCAACGAAGTGGAAAGCATCAAAACCTTTGATATAGAAACACAGCTTTCGGTA
Organism: Chryseobacterium arthrosphaerae; assembly: GCF_001684965.1. Classification (NCBI taxonomy): domain Bacteria; kingdom Pseudomonadati; phylum Bacteroidota; class Flavobacteriia; order Flavobacteriales; family Weeksellaceae; genus Chryseobacterium; species Chryseobacterium arthrosphaerae. Next base: position 528,354 of record NZ_MAYG01000012.1, read on the forward strand.
GAAAAGGTAAAAGAGTTTCAGCTGGTATCCAACATGAATTTTTCAGTGACAGGAAGCAGGGTTTCTCTGTTACAGCTGTTGCCGAAGGAGAGTTATGTGATTTCCAGAAACGGAATGGTAGGAATGCAGAAGATCAGAACCTTCTATGAAAAATCTCTGGAGAAGTATGATGCTTTAAGTAAAGATATTGCCCACAGGACCCCGCAGGAGCTTTTTATCTCTGATCAGGAATTTTTATTCGATTATAAGAAGTTCAAAACCGTTGATTTCGGTGGAACTGTGATCGAAGGTTTAAAAGAGGTCACCGAAATTAAAATGGAACAGCTTCCCCAGCCTTCATTCCATAAAAATTTTGAACTGCTGATTGAAGATATTGAGGAAAAACAGAAAGACGGATATGATACCTGGATTTCTTTTTCAACAGAGAAGCAGAAAGAAAGGCTGGAATCTATCTTTGAAGAGCTTGAGCATGAGCTTCCGTTTAAAAGTTTTAAATCTGAGCTTCATGAAGGATTTGTTGATAACAGCCATAAGCTCCTGGTCTATACGGATCACCAGATTTTTGACCGCTATCAGAGATATAAAGCAAAAAATACATTTGCCAAATCAGAACAGCTTACCCTGAAAGATCTCATGTCCCTGAAAATAGGGGATTATATTGCCCATATTGATCATGGGATCGGAAAGTTTATGGGATTGGTAAAAGTGAATAATGACGGTAAGATCCAGGAATGCTTTAAACTGACTTATAAAAACGGTGACTTATTATATGTCAGCATCCATTCTCTTCATAAAATCTCAAAATACAATGGTCCGGATGGAAGGGAAATTGTGCTCAGTAAGCTGGGATCTCCAACCTGGAAATCATTGAAACAGAAGACAAAAGCGAAGGTGAAACAAATTGCTTTTGACCTTATCAAACTGTATGCTCAGAGAAAAACGGCAAAAGGTTTTGCGTATACACCGGATTCTTATTTGCAGAATGAGCTGGAGGCAAGCTTTATTTATGAAGATACTCCGGATCAGGAAAAAGCCACATTTGATGTGAAAAAAGATATGGAAGCTGATACGGTAATGGACAGGCTGGTTTGTGGTGATGTTGGTTTCGGTAAGACGGAAGTTGCGATTCGTGCGGCATTTAAAGCGGCTACAGATGGAAAACAGGTGGCTGTATTGGTGCCTACAACCATTCTGGCCTTCCAGCATTACAGGAGTTTTAAAGAAAGGCTGAAAGATTTCCCGGTGAATGTAGCCTATGTCAACCGTTTCAGAACAGCGAAACAGAAGGCGGAAACCCTGGAAGCCCTTAAAAACGGAAAAGTAGATATCATTATCGGAACCCATCAGCTGGTGAGCAGTTCCGTAAAATTTAAAGATCTTGGATTACTGATTATTGACGAAGAGCATAAGTTCGGGGTTTCGGTAAAGGATAAGCTGAAGACCCTTAAAAATAATGTGGATACCCTTACGCTGACTGCTACTCCGATCCCGAGGACACTACAGTTTTCATTAATGGCGGCAAGGGATTTATCGGTAATCAAAACACCGCCGCCTAACAGACAGCCGGTAGATACCCAGCTCATCGGTTTCAATGAAGAGACCTTACGTGATGCGGTTTCTTATGAACTTCAACGTGACGGGCAGGTTTATTTCATCAACAACAGGATTGAAAACCTTAAAGATATTGCCGGACTTATCCAGCGACTGGTGCCGGATGCAAGGGTCATTACCGGGCATGGGCAGATGGAAGGTAAGCAGCTGGAAAAGAATGTGCTGGATTTTATGGAAGGGAAATATGATGTTCTGGTTTCTACTACGATCGTGGAAAGTGGAGTGGATGTTCCGAATGCAAATACCATTTTCATCAATGATGCACAGCGGTTCGGAATGGCGGATCTTCACCAGATGAGAGGAAGGGTAGGGCGAAGCAACAGAAAAGCTTTCTGTTATCTGATCACACCTCCTTATGATATGATGACTTCTGATGCCAGAAAGCGTCTTGAAGCGATTGAACAGTTCTCTGATCTTGGAAGTGGTTTCCAGATTGCGATGAAAGACCTGGAGATCCGTGGCGCAGGAGACTTGTTAGGTGCTGAGCAGAGCGGGTTTATCAATGAAATGGGATTTGAAACCTATCAGAAGCTGATGCAGGAAGCCCTTGAGGAATTGAAGGATGATGCTGATTTTGAGAATTTATTTGAAAATGAGGAAGACAGGCAAAAACTCTTCAAATCAGTGAAGGATGTCAATATTGATACGGATCTTGAATTGATGCTGCCTGATTTTTATATTTCCAACACTGAAGAAAGATTACTGCTGTATCAGAAAATTGCTGAAATCAGTAATGAGGCAGAACTGCATCAGTTTGAACTTGAACTGATTGACCGTTTTGGTGCATTGCCGAAAGAAGCTGTAAACCTATTGAAAAGTGTTGCCTTAAAATGGCTGGCGGCTGATATCGGCTTTGAAAAGATTGTCATGAAAAACGGGGTGTTCTTGGGATATTTTCCGGGTAACCCTCAGGATAAATTTTATCAGACCGACCGCTTCAGGCATATTATCAATTATTTAACCAGAAATCCTGCAGAAGCTCAGCTGAAAGAAAAATCAGGCAAAGAAGGTAATCAGCTCATGATGAGAAAAGAGAAGGTGAAAAATGTAGATGAGGTCAATATGCTGCTCAAAGCTATCATTGAGCATAATTAAAATATTATTCGCTGAAATCATTAAATCTTCTATGAATTTTATAAAAAGCATACAAAAAAGTAAATTTTTGTATGCTTTTTTTGTGATTCTTATCATGTTTTTCTTACGCTAATATTCCTGTTAGAGAGAATTAGTTCCCTATTTATCAGGGTAAAGTCACTTTTTAATGAGTAAAATTATTTTGTGATCTCCGATGGGATAAGGCTTTAGGTTGACAAAGTATATTTTTTGATTCGTAAAATTAGAGTTATGTAGAAATAATTCTACTTTTTTGTGTGATTAATTCTATGCTCTAATGTGTTTATTTCTATAGGTTTAACGATATATAACTGGAATTTTTAAGGCTTCAATTTGTACCTTTGTCGTCCTTATTATGAAAAAAACTATATATTCGTGCGTGGCTGGATTTTTATCTCTCTATGCTGGCGCACAGGTGGGAATCGGTACATCAAAGCCTAAAGCAGTTCTTGATGTGAATGGTAAAACCACCTTAAGAAAAGAGCTTAGAGTAGGCGGAACTTCAACCGAGCCGGGTAGTGCAGGTTTGAATGGCCAGGTTTTGATTTCCCAGGGTGAGGGTTTACCTCCTGTTTGGAAATCATTGACTATTCCTTTTATGGAAGAGGGACAATATAAATTGATCAATTCATATTTGTCTTCAGATCAGACGGGTATCAGCGAACTTTCCGATACTGTTGATGGTGATGGTGTCAACAAAAACAGTGTGGGTGATAACATGACAGATGTTACCAAAGGAAAATGGAAAAAAATTGACGGTCTTACCACTAATTTTAGCATCAAAAACGGGAAAAACAGGCTGACGTATCAGTTCCAGACAGGAATTGAAATAAAAGCTCCGGTAGCCACCACTTCAGAGACCATAAGATTTGCATGTGGCGTTTTCAGAAATAATGCCCTGGTAGCGGTGCGTCCGGACAGGATTGCTTCCAACAACAACAGTGGGAAGGCGGGGCTTCAGGATTATATTTTTACCCTTAATTATACAGAACAGAACGTTCCTGTAGGAACTCACAAAGTTGAAATTGCATGTCGCAAGATCGATACATCAAACATCAATGCACAATTTGCAATAGGACGTGATGTACAGTCTTCCAACGGTGCTTCCAGTGCATTTACTCTGGAATCTACGATGAAAATAGATGTAATAGAATATGTGACCTATAAAAACTAATGATGATGAAAGAAATTATATCAACACTACTTCTCGCAACAGGGGTATTATTGTCGGCTCAGGTCGGAATAAATACCAACTCTCCGAAGTCAACACTTGATGTGAACGGAGATGTTAATTTCAGAAATAAAATTGCAGTTTTTGATGCTAACAATAATGTTTCTCAGGGAAATAATGATCAGCTGCTTGTTTCTCAGGGCCCCGGATATCCGCCTGTCTGGAAATCACTGCGTATTCCGGAATATGAGGCCAATAAATTTTACCTGATTTATAACAATTCCTTTTCAGATAGCGAAGGTCTTATCTTTACTACTGCTGACGAATCTACGGTAGGGCAGACCTCCAGAGGTACCACTTTTACCAAAGGGAAAAGCTTCAGCAGCCTGCCAAATTTCAAAAAAATAACGAATCTTACCCAGGAAATCGAAGTATTCAGTACCCAAAGTAAAGCTTATTTCCAGTTTGAGACTGTTGTGCATACTGACTTCTCTAAAAACGGATCTCCGGATACATCAATAGACTATGCCTGCGGTATTTTTGTAGATGATAAACTGATCAATCTCAGACAAAGGAATATAAAGGCAAGTAGTGCTGCCTATACTTTCTTTACCCATACCCAGATCGGAATTGTGGAAAACCTTTCCAAAGGAAAACATACCGTAAGTGTGGCCTGTACAAGATTAGCCTCTTATGGTGAACTCAACAGAAAACTGACCATCGGTACCTATGCATTTTCTAACCTCAATGATTTTATTACACAGTCATCTCTTAAGGTGGATGTATTTGAAGTTCCGGAGGTATTTAAACCAATTATCAATTAATAAGGATTATGAAGAAAATATTATCTATAACATCTTTTCTCCTGGCTTTTTTTGGAAATGCTCAGGTGGGTATCAATACTCCTAATCCGACCAATACGTTGGATGTGAATGGAGACCTCACTATCAGAAAAGAACTGAGAACCGGCGGTACAGATCTCCTGAAAGGATCTGCAGGAACAGCCGGTGATATTCTGCACAATAATGCAACATTAGCCGCCAATGACTGGAAGAGTATTAAAATCGCAGACGGGCAGGGAAGTATGTCTGTGTTTTCAATGAATACGGTAGAAGATAAGACGGGATTAAGCTTTACAGGAGATGGTTCTACTTCTTCATACAGCCAAGGAGCTCCTTTGGCCAATGGCTGGACAGTTATTCCGACTGCGGTAGACAAATTCTCGGTAACAAGCGCTACGAATAAAGTGACTTTTTCATTTCAGACCACAGTTCAGAAGCTGGGAACAGGCTCTACGGGGTACGCCTGCGGTGTATTTGTAGATGATACCCTCAGAGCAGTAAGAACGGATGTAATATTGGGAGAAACCGGAGCCTATAAGATCTTCAATCTGAATGCAACATTGACGGATCTTCAACAGAAAAACAACTATACTGTAAAGGTAGCCTGTATCAAAAGAACCCTGAACGGAGGAACTCTGGGCATAGGAAGGGCGGTACATACAGACTTCCTGAACGCCGATATGTCGCAGTCAGTGCTTACAACATCTGTATTGCAACCCTATTAATTTTTTAATATCATACAATAATTGGAAATCTGAAAACGTTATGTTTTTAGATTTCTTTGTTTATAAGTCTATTCTTTGTGAATTTGTTGGAATAAATTGGCTGATGTTGTTGAAAATTGAATTATATTTGGACGGATTAAACAAATTGCCTATGCTGGAATAACTATTTTTTTAAATGCCTGCCTGTATTTTTTAGAAAACCGGCGGTATCATCACTACAAAACCGGATTCTCCGAAATCCACCGGATCATGATGAAAGAAAGATTATTCGTGCAAAATTCAGGATATATCTTATCTCCGGAAAAGAATATTCATCATGGAGTACCTGATTGCTTCTTCAGTTTCTTCATCTATAAATGCGATTAAGGTATTTGTATGACCATCAGAAACCGGGAAGCCGGAAAAGAAATCAGATTTGACCTTGACCTATAAGGAATTATAGGGTGATTATAATTGTTAATCTTACCAGAATATGAATAATAATATAATTTTTAAGCGAAAAAAAAATTATATTTGTCAAAAAAATAATTAATTACCGGGAAATGAAACAAATTTTCTACTTTATTTTACTAATCGCAGGATTTTCCTCAATACACTCCTGCAAAAATCTATTGGATGAGGATGGGAATCCTTTATTGGATCTGAATAGTACAGAAGGTTTAAGCGGCCCAAGAGCGCTATACAGAGAAGTTACAGATAAAGATACCCTTGCAGAATATCACTACAGCGGGCTTCTTGTGACAAAAGTGATCACAGACAGCGCTTCTATTACAGATATCATGTACAGTGGTGACAAAATAAGCCAGATCAATTTTAACGGGTTTTTAGATCTTGACGGAAACGGTAAGCTGGATAAAGACAGTGTTTCTTATACACAGTTATTCACATATGTCAACAATACACTGCAGACCATCTCTGAAAACCGTGCTATTTTCAGAAGACCTCCACCGGTTCCGCCGGCAACGACTCCTGGTCCGCAGACATTACTGAAAAAAGAACAGTCTCTTTATAAAATTGTATTCAGTAAAGCTACAGGGAAGCTGGATTCCATCATTATGAAGAATGGTCCGGATGTACCGGGTACTTCGTCTCCTTTTACCGACTATTCCAAAACAGCTTATAAATATATAGGTGACAATGTTTCTAATGTGACTAGACATTACGGAACAATGTCAGGAGGTGGATTCGGAGCGGTTACCAACAAATACAGCTATGATTATTATGCATATGATGATCAGGTGAGTCCTTTCACTTTGCTGCCACAGGTGTATAAAATCTCAAGACTATTATCTACCGTGATCAATGATAAGGAAAGTCTTATCCTGTCTCCTAACAACCCTAAGAGATGGTCATTCACAGATCTTACTCCTCCTATTCCTACTGCAATTGTGAGAAGTACCAATTATGTGTATGATCCACAGACTTATATGACGAAAGGATATGGCGTAAACTATATTTACAAACCACAATAGAATCATTTTTCAACAATATTTAAAACTCAATCTGTATAAGGTTGAGTTTTTATTTTTTATCCCTTAATTTTGCAAAAAATTTCTGATGAAATATTTAATCGTCGGCCTTGGTAATAAAGGTGCGGAATATGAAAATACACGACATAATATAGGTTTTAAAGTAGCGGAGAAAATTGCTGAAGTACTTGAAGTCCCATTTAACAGTTCAAACTTTGGCTGGATGGCAGAAGGAAAATACAAGGGCAGAAAAGTCTTTGTGCTGAAGCCGGATACCTATATGAACCTTTCCGGTAATGCGGTAAAATACTGGATGCAGAAAGAGAATATTCCTTTGGAAAATGTACTGATTGTAACGGATGATCTTGCACTTCCTTTCGGGACCTTAAGAATGAAGGGGAAAGGTTCTGATGCGGGGCATAATGGCCTGAAAAATATTAATGAAGTACTGCAGACTCAAAACTATGCCAGGCTTCGTTTTGGGATCTCGGCAGATTTTGCAGCCGGACGCCAGGTAGATTATGTGCTTGGAACTTGGAATGAAGAAGAGGCAGCAAAACTTTCTGAGCGAATTGAAACCTTTTCCAAAGCCAGCCTTTCTTTTGTTTTTGCAGGAATCAGCAATACGATGTCTGCTTTTAACGGGAAATAGTTAAGCCGGCACGGAGTAAGGTCGCTGCTGTCTGTTTTTTATGATCAGCGGTTTTTATAAAAACGATAAGATTAATACCGTCATTTTAAATACCAATAAAGGCCACCGGATGTCCGGTGGCCTTTGATGTACTTTGAAATTAATTTCCAATCAGTTTATCTGAGTTAGATTATATGATATAGTTTTTGCGGCTGCTGAAACCGGAAGAATAGTCTTACAACCAGCTTACAGCACCTGTTTCAACATCGTAATTGGCACCAACGATTTTGATCTTACCTTCCTGTTCAAGGTTTCTAAGCGTTGAGCTTTGTTTACGGATTTCTTCAATCGCATTTTTTACGTTCTGGTGATTAAGTCTTTCCAAAAGAGAGCTGTTTTTAGAGGAACGCTCTTCATTTTCCTCAATCACTTCATTGATGATAGGAGTAAAATGATTGATCAGGTGGTTCAGGTTATCCATTCCCAATCCTTCAATCTGTGCAGCATCAAGACCTCCTTTTAAAGCTCCGCATTTAGTATGTCCTAAAACTACGATAAGCTTGGAACCGGCTACATTACATCCGAATTCCATTGAACCCAGAATATCCTGATTGACAAAGTTACCGGCAATTCTGATACTGAAAACATCTCCCAATCCCTGGTCAAAGATCAGTTCTGCAGAAGTACGGCTGTCTATACAGCTTAGGACTACAGCAAAAGGCCACTGTCCTTCACGGGTAGCATTTACCTGCTCAAGAAGATCCCTGTTTGCCTTCAGGTTATTAACGAACCTTTGGTTTCCTTCTTTTAAAAATTCCAATGCTTTTTCAGGAGTTATAGTCGATTGAGTTTCGTATGTATGTGCTTTCATATGAATTGTATTGTTTTGATTTTTAAAGTTAAAAAAATTGATGATCAATGAGCTTACATAGCTCTTTTATGTGTGATCAGAATGTGAGAGTCCTGGCTTCTTTCATAATCTCTGTATGAAGTTTTAAAGCCCAGGAGTTCCACGTTGATGTCTTCCTCCTTTGCCCGGATATTGGCAAAATCCTGAATCATTTCCAGTACATCTGTAGCGATGTATGATGTTTCTCTGGCGTCAATAATCACGGTGGAGTTCGGTTTTATATTTTTAAGTGTTTTTTTAATGGCTGCTTTATTTAAGAATGAAACTTCTTCAGCAAGTTTAATCTTGATCCCGTCAGCATCATCCAGTTTTTCTCTGCTCAGATAATAAGCTCTTTTCATATTTCCCTGAAGAATATAGAAAATAGAGATGGCAAGCCCAATTCCTACCCCTTTTAATAAATCGGTAGCCACAACAGCCACAACTGTTGCCACGAATGGTACAAACTGGAATTTTCCAAGATGCCAGAAATGCTTGAATGTAGCAGGCTTAGCCAGTTTATATCCTACCAGGATCAATACGGCAGCAAGGGTTGCCAGCGGGATCAGGTTAAGGATAAAAGGAATGGAAAGAACGCATACCAAAAGCAATACACCGTGGATCATGGCAGAGAGTTTAGAAGTGGCTCCTGCATTGGCATTGGCAGAACTTCTTACCACTACGGAGGTCATTGGAAGTCCCCCGATGAATGAGCTCACCAGGTTTCCTATTCCCTGAGCTTTCAGTTCAAGGTTGGTATCCGTAATTCTTCTCTGTTTGTCTAATCTGTCTGATGCTTCAATACAAAGCAGGGTTTCTATAGAAGCTACAATGGCAATAGTGGCTCCTACGATCCATACTTTGGGATTGGTAAACCCTCCGAAATCCGGCATGGTGATCAGATTTTTAAAATCATCCAGAGTCTGGGGTACAGGTAAAAGCACCAAATGCTCTTTACCGATTGCCAGTGAGCTTCCGGACAATTTGAAAACCTCATTCAGGAGAATACCGGCTACTACGGCTACCAGGGCACCCGGAAGCATCTTCATTCTTCTCAGTGCAGGAATTTTATCCCATGCGATAAGAATTCCTACAGATACCAGTGTTACGATGATAGCTCCGGTGTGAACGGCACCAAACAGTTCTGTAAAATAATTCAGATTGATTCCATTGCTGAAAAGAGACTGATTTCCTTCATAGTCTTTGTCAAATCCCAACGCATGAGGAATTTGTTTTAAAATAATAATGATACCGATGGCGGCAAGCATTCCTTCAATAACGTTGTTGGGGAAATAGTTGGAAATACTTCCCGCTCTTACAAACCCCAGAACCAGCTGGATCAGTCCTGCAATAATCCCTGCACACAGAAAAAGTTCAAATGCGCCAAGATCTGTAATCGCCGTTAAGACAATTGCAGTAAGACCTGCAGCAGGCCCGGAAACAGAGATGTTTGAATTACTCATAAAACCTACAACCAGTCCGCCAACGATCCCGGAAATAATTCCGGATAATGGTGGTGCACCGGAAGCCAAAGCGATTCCTAAGCACAGTGGTAGTGCCACTAAGAATACAACGAGCCCGGAAGGGAAATTCTCCTTGATTCCTCCTAATAATGATGTTTTTTTCATGATTTCTTGAAAATGCTATAACTGATCGATTTATTCTTAAATAATCAATTATAAAAGATTGGAAAATTAATTTAAAAGTACATACGGAGCATTCAGTGCCGTAAATGGCATGAATACAGTAAAAAATAATCTAATTATACTTAAAAATTAAGCTTCCGGAGGCGGAGAAAATATGGTGAGTAAAGGCGACAGATGAAAGGAATCATCTACCAGCACAAAAGACACGCCCTGAAGATCAGGTTCGGAAAACTTCAGATAGTCAAAAACATCCAAAGGTTTCGGAATGGTCTTTTCGTATACAATAAATGAGGATGGGTGAGAATGTGGCTCTTCTTCATTGACTATTATATTTGTTCTCAGAATATCCCAGCCCGCTACCGCAGCAATGCTTGGCAGCGCTGTAAAATTCAGAAAAAACGTTAATACAATAATACTCCAGAATTTCATCTTACATTCTTTTTGGAAAAACTATTTAGTCTTTCTGCTCATTACCCAGTCAGAACCGGTAAGGTTGTAGATTTTCTGGATATCTTTCAAGGTTTTCTCAAAATCAATCTCCAGATCAATAATCTTACCTGTTCTAAGGTCAAATACCCAGCCGTGTACAACAGGTTGTTCTTCTAAAATATATCTTTCCTGTACACAAGCCATTTTGATCACGTTGATACACTGCTCCTGAACATTAAGTTCCACAAGCCTGTCATAACGTTTGTCCTCGTCTTCGATAGCATCAAGCTCAGTCTGGTGCAATCTGTAAACATCACGGATGTTTCTCAGCCATGGATTTAATAATCCTAAATCCTGAGGAGTCATCGCTGCTTTTACTCCACCGCAATTGTAATGTCCACATACCACAATGTGCTTTACCTTCAGATGCTCAACCGCATATTGAATCACGGCTGTAGAGCTCATGTCTAAAGTATTGACCACATTGGCAATGTTTCTGTGAACGAAAACCTCTCCCGGCTTTGCACCCATCAATTCTTCTGCTGTAGCTCTGCTGTCTGAACATCCGATATACAGATAGTCAGGATGCTGAGTTTTTGCCAGCTCATGGAAGAAATTCGGATCTTCTGAAACTTTAGATTCTACCCATTTTCTATTGTTTTCAAAAATAACTTCGTACGATTGTGACATAATTTTAAATTTTTTACAGGTTTATAATTATTTATTTCGTTTAAATTATTTTTAAAATCAATAGACTAAATCAATAATTGTGCAAAAATATACTTTTTGCAGAAGAATTAATCACTTTTAACAAAGTTTAATATTAAAATATGCTTAAAATCATGTCTAATATCCCGGTATACTTTGTCTTACAGTGGGTAGCCGCTGCCTGATAACTCAAACGTTTAAAAACTAAGATAAAATTACGAAGTATAAATTATAAATTAAGGATTATGAATTAAAATATTCTTAATTTTTTCAATAAAATCATATTTACAGGAAATAGGTTGTAAATCAATCGTTTTGTATCCGGAAAAATGAATAAATTAAAACCCTGATTTTAAGCTAACAGTGCCAATGCAGGATTCTGATTTTCAGACATTGTCTCCTTTGTTTTATTGGGCAGGAATTTTTATTGCCTGTTTTTCTGCATTCCTGATCGCCGGAAAACGCAAAAAAATAATGGCAGATTACCTGTTGGCAGTCTGGTCCCTCATCATAGGGATACATCTTGTTTTTTTTGTATTATTTTTTACAGGCAGCTATGTAAGGTTCCCTTATTTCCTGGGTTACGAAGTTTTACTTCCATTTATTCATGGTCCTATGCTGTATTTATATGTGCTTTCTGTGACTGGAAAAAGACCCGGTAAGAAGATCTGGTTACTGCATTCAATTCCGGTTTTTATAGTCTTCCTGATCCTGTCTCAGCTTTTGATCCTGTCGCCCTGGGATAGGCTGGTTATTTATCAGAATGGAGCCGGCGAGTATAAGATAGTGAGCACTATTCTCAAATGTCTGATGATCTTTTCCGGAGTCTTTTATATAGGTTTAAGCATTTCTGCAATGAGAAACTATAAGAAAGGACTTTCCGATCAATATTCAAATACTGAAAAAATGAACATGAACTGGATATATTATCTTATCATAGGGATGGCACTGATATGGATTGCTGTTATCGTAAGAAATGATATCTTAATTTTTACTATAGTGGTTCTGTTTATTCTGGTAGCTGCTTATTTTGGGATCAGCCGTGTTGGTATCTTAAACCTCGCTGCTGGATCTGAAGGTAGTCAAGGAAAACCTGTAAATGATGGTATTTCTGGCATCACAAAGTATCAGAAAACGTCCCCGGGTGATGATGCGATACAGGATATTTATGAAAGGCTGATGCACAGGATGGAGCAGGGAAAATTATACACGGATCCGGAACTTAATCTGAATTATGTTGCCCAGTTATTGGATGTTCATCCCAATATCCTATCCCAGACCATTAATACGATGGAACAAAAGAACTTTTATGATTATATCAACCGGCAGAGGATTGAAGAGTTTAAAAGAATAGCCTGCCTTCCGGAAAATCAGAAATTCACCATTCTTTCCCTGGCTTTTGAAAGTGGATTCAATTCCAAAACATCATTTAACCGGAACTTTAAGAAATATATGAATTGTTCTCCCCGTGAATTTTTACGGAGCCAGAGTATTGATTTGGAATAAGACTACAGGAGCAGGAAACAGAAAGCTGAGAGTTATTCAATTTTAACACGAGTGAATTTAATGGAAGCGGATATTGGTTTTACCCTTGCTGTTTAATAAATTCCAGCCTCCAGCTTAGGTCGTACAGTAAAATAAATAGGTTCCACCTTTCATTCTGGAACAATTGAAACCTTTGTAATCCTCATTTTTACGGAAAAATTGAACTGCCCTTATGAAAAAGTTACTATTTGTGATTATGTGCATATTTGCATTGTTAATCGGAGCTTATCCTTTGATCTATGTCTTTGTGGATCATCAGCATACTTTTCTGGGTTCCAAATCTCCCGAGCTTCTTCATCATCTCATCTGGAGAACTGCATTTTTTGCTCATATTATTTTTGGAGGGCTGGCACTCTTTATCGGCTGGCGTCAGTTTGGGGAGTCCTTCAGGAATAAATATATCAGGATGCACCGATCCATAGGGAAGATTTATGTTGTGTCAGTACTCATCAGTTCCGTGTCTGCTATTTATATGGGAGTTTACGCCAACGGGGGAGTGGTTTCAGCAGCGGGTTTTATCTGCCTTGGCTTCATCTGGCTCATCACAACAGTGATGGGAGTTGTATCTGTACGAAAAAAAGAAATGACCCGGCACAGGCAGTTCATGATCTACAGTTATGCCTGTACCTTTGCCGCTGTAACGCTTAGATTATGGTATCCGTTGCTGAAGAACATGACCCATGATCCTGCCGGTTCTTATATTGTGGTAGCATGGTTGTGCTGGGTACCGAATATATTGGCGGCCTATCTTATTAACAGGAACCTGAAGATGATGAACTGAGATTTTTGCATAAAAAAGCCGGCCCCGAAAGGGGCCGGCTTCATCTGATCAAAACAGGTTGTTATTCTTTGATGATTTTCACCAGTGTTTCAGAATTATTGATTCTTACTAAATAAGCTCCTGATATTAAAGAAGATAAATCGGTCTTCTCATTTTCAAATTTTCCGGATCTGATCATTTGCCCGGACATATTGTAGATCTGGTAATAATACTCTTTAGTCTCATTCGGCTTGATATAAAGTATATTTTTTACCGGATTCGGATATACAGTGAGTTTGTCTTTTACAAGTATTTCTTCCACTTTTGCTCTTTCAAAAGGTGCTGACGCTTTTTTAAGTGCATCCTTAGGTACCGCAATGGCGTTAGGATCATATCTGCCTATTTCATTGCCGTTAGCATCATACTTAATTTCCGCACAACGGCAAGACATAGCTGCCTGTGGACGGAAGCCGTATGTAGGTGTCAGATAATATAGCCTGTCATTCGCTCCGGGAGTCTGGGTAATGGTTGCGTTGAAAAACATTCCTAATGAAAAGCCTCCTCCTCCCTGATTGGCAGAAGTCCATATTCCGGATTTCATAAATGTGTCAGGATTACCTCCCAGCTGAGAATCTTTCAGTAGATTTCCTCCATTCATTCCCCGTATTCCGTTATTGGGAAAAGTTCCGATATTATATTCAGGCTTGGTTAAAACAAAGCCATATCGGTATGAACCTATACCTGAATTTCCGTAAACAAAGCTGCCAACATAATTCATTTTATTGATATCATAAGATTCATTGTTCACAAAAGCATTGTCTTTTCCAGGATCAATTCCATAAGAGCTGGTGAACTTAGCATTGTAGAACCACGGGGTATTTCCTTTTGAAATAAGATTCCCCAGAATTATACCTGTAGAAACACTTTGAAGATCTACAATTCTCCAGCCCGCAGGACAAGGGTCATATGCTGACTTTTCGGTAGCGTGTCCCCATCTGTCCGGCATATTTCCATTTTCATCAGAAACCCAGTCAAGTTTTGTGGCATCAGGCTGATACAAAAAGTTCAGTGGATTATTTACAGAATATTTAACCACTTTTTTTAACTTGTCAGCTTTGGTATCGGTACCTGAAACATTGGCAGCTGCAGAATACGTATTATAAGGCTGGGTATAATTCGCTAAATATTCAGTTTCCAGGATATTGTTTGTATAGGGAATTGCTCCTGTAGTAGGGTTTGCCGGATTATTCTGTCTGTATACAAAATAATCGTTGAATGGTCTTTTGCCATTTACGAAATGATTATAAAACATTCCGGGATTATAAAATACAGGCAACGGATCTTTTCGGCCCCACTGATAATGAAGACCTCCACTGTCATGCATTTGATCTAATCTTGCCACTGCAGTTGGATTAAAATTATTATAAGAACCTAATGGACCTGCGTAATCCATCGTATTGAATCCAAATATATGCTCATTGATGAAAGGCAGTTTGGCTCCTAAATCCCTATCCATAAAGGTGGTTTTCATAGGTACTCCTGCACTGGTCATCGGATCTGCAAACTGTTCATTAGCAGGGATGACTCCTCCATTACCCGCATTTTCAGGATCGAATGTATATTTTTCGATTACGGATCTCGGGGCCCAGATATGCCAGCTCCAGATTACAGGATCATTATGCTTATTGGCGGTCCAGCCTCCATTTCCTACATGAAGTGCTACAACAGCATTTCCCGTTGCATTCTGATTTAATGTAACTTTTAGGACAGCTGTTTCAATAGAACCATCGATAATTTCCATTTTCTGGATCAGATCTTTATTGCTTGTCCATACTACTGACGATGATTTTGCAGACTCTGCAGGAAAGCTGTAATCAGTACTCAGATAAAGTTTATGCATTGCATAAGCTTTTTTCAATGGTATTTCAATAATCCTGTCATTGTCTTTATTCGGATCAATTTTATTTCCGTTCGGGTTTGGAGTAACAAGGCCGGGATTGGTATATTCTACATAACTGTTTGGAAGTTTCGTCCATGATTTTAATGTTTCAAGTGAATAGGTATCATTTGCAGAGGCAATGAATTCTGTTTCAAATTCTGCGGGCATGAAAGCATTGTTCGGATCAGCTATACAACGCACACCGCCACTGCCAAGGTAAGCACTGCTTGCGAATCGGTGCCAGCCCGGTTTTGCATGCGTAGCACTCAGCGGATCAGAGATAAGGGTTAATCCGGCTGCTCCATATGTTGTATAGCGTATCTGATTAATTACTTCTGTAGCAGTGGTAAATGTGGATGTCAGCAATCCTCCGTCTGCACTTTGATCCTGGAACTCCATTACCGGGGTAATCCATCCGGTGCCATATTTTACGGCACTCGTTGTATTAGGATACATTTCATAATTGCCGTTAATAGGAAACTGACCTAAATTCATCCCGGAAACTCCTGAAAAATCAAATCCAAATTGCGGATAGATTTTGATTCCCGGATAACTTGTATTTAAAGCGTTAGCTGTAAATTCGGGGTTTGTGTTGGTGCCATTTCCGGTATGTTTACCCCAGGGGCTGTATTTGTTTTCATCAGGCATTGGTACTCCTGAGTTTCTACCGCCTGAAAAATAACTGGATGGTACTCTCCAGTTACATGGGCATGGATCGTATGGTGATTTCATAGCATACCGGGAGCTTGATTCTCCCACAACCGGATCATCAATATCAGAATAATTTCCCTGACGGGTATCTCCCCACAGATCCCATGCTACAATATTTTCCCGTAAAGGCGATGTGTACTGTTTATATTTTTGTTTTGAAAACCAGGTTGTTATTCCTGCAGCCATCCAGCTGTCATTATTGTTTTGCTGCAGGAAGTCTTCACCATCATTCAGGAGGGGTTCATTTTTTTTAGCAACATAAACTGGTGTAGCGATAAAGCTGAATGGATTTTTTATAGAAAATCTTATATTTCCATTCGGGGTATCTGTACCTGTATTCAGCTGGGCAGCATATTTATTTCCTCTTATCTTTACAAACTTAGATTGGAAAGCCGGATCATTGTAAGCCAGATTAATTTCTCCACTGATGGAATACAGGCTCAGGTCTTTATGTGAAAACGGTGGAAAAGGATCTTTTCTGCCCCATTGATATTGTAAACCTGCGGATTTGTGCCAGTTATTTCCAAGAAAGCTTGCATTAACAGCTCCCAGATTTCTGTCCATCCATTTCCAGTTGGTTACTGTATTGCCATCTTTATCTTTTTCAAAACCATGATGGTAGGTGCTTCCGTTGGTAGGATCATCTGTTGCCCAGATATGCCAGGACCAATAAATCTGATCATTTACTTTATAGCTTACCACTGCATTTCCCTTTTTGGCTTTGTCCACAAGTACTTTGATTTTAGCCGTTTCACCGGTTCCTTCAAGGCTGACTGACTTTATCAGGCCAGGTTCGTCTTCCCAATAGAGATTTGCTTTGGCAATTCCACCATCCGGAATTTTAGTGTAATTCCCGTTATCATCCCTCATAAATTCACCTCCTTTAGACCACATTTCATAAGCTTTTTTTACAGGGATGTAAAGACCGTCTGCATTGCCACCGGTTTTATTCTTACCGGTAAAAATATAACTGTTCGGAGCCTTGGTCCAGTCTACCGGTATGTTATCAGGAACAGCATCACTCTTTAATGTATAGCATGAGTTGGCACATCCTTCAACATTGAGCTTGACATCACCAAAAATGCCGACATAATTGATAAATTTAGCAATCTCGGATTCAATGTCTGCCATTGATCTTACTGTCTGAATACTTTCCGTAGCATCATTTCTCAACGCGCCCATGCCGTATAAGGTCATTTCAGGAGTATTTGAAATAATTAAATTTTCAGAGCCGGGACCTCTTCTGGCACCTCCCTGATCATTTCCATAACCGAAAAATAATGCTCCGTAATTACTGTATCCCGTTGCATTTTTTATTGTGATAGACTGTCCGTTACTTTTATATACCCTGAAGCCTGTAGACAAACTGGATACGATTACAACGGGCTCCTGGTCTGCAATAAAATCAGATAGTTTTTCAAAAATAGTATTGTATAAATTGAAATACCGGCTTTGAAGTTGATTGGGATTTTTGAAATTATGGTATCCCGGTCCGTTCGGTTCGCCCGGCCACTGACTGAATTTCAGCAGCATTCCGCTGATGGAGAATTTTCCTGCAAACATGTATACAGGATCATTATAAGTATACAGGTAAGGGATAGGGTGTCCTGGCATTTCATGATAAATAAACTCAGGAGTTGCACCTAAAGTGTCACTTACTGCACCCTGGTTGATCATTTTTACCGATTTGATCCCGTTATTGTCAAATAATGTAGCCGGATTTTTAGGAGAAAATATGACATCATCCTTTTTATTGTTCATGATCACATTGCCGAGCTTGTTCCAGGCGTTGGCAGAGGTTACCCTGTCTTTAATACCCGTCACTTTTCCGTTAGTATCTGTGATCAGTGTTCCTTCCTTTTTAGGCGTAAGGAGTATAGTGTATTCATTCTCATCCAAGTCACAGCTGCTGCTGTTATAATCTCCCAATTTGTAATGACTTACTGTTTTATCCCAGCTAATGCTGTTGAAGTTCGTGAGATTAGTGTCTGAACTGAGTTCTACTTTCAGATTATAAGAACTTTGTGCAGATGCAGGAAGCTCAAAAACAGCTTTGAGCTGTTCATTATATCTGTTGTAAGAATATAATGTCTTACACCATCCCGTCACCCAGTTTCCCTGGGCATCTTTGTACTTGACAGATAACTTTACGTGATCACTGGTTACAGGTTTGATCAGCTTACCACTCATCATAACCAGTCCTTTCTCCTGTACATTCTGATTCATAATGATCAGAGGGTCCAGTTCATACACAAAGGGTGCTGCGGATTGCTGAGATTTCGAAATAATTGCCCTCCCTGAATGTCCGGGGCCAGGTATGCCCCTTGGGAAAGCGTGAACCGATGCAAGGCAGAGAACTGCTGCAAAAATCTTGTACGTTGATTTTCCTTTCATATTTTATGTTTAAAAAGTTTTCAGATATTAGTTTTTGAGGAAAACACCTGCTCAGTAAATGATGATCCGGGATTTGAGGGGAAAAAGAATCAAAATTTCTGTACGGTGTTCTGATGTTATTCTTCTAGTTTGTCATAATCTATACTTCTCATATTAAGATTTAAATACTTCTGATCTTCATTTTTATAGTGCTGAGGAGGCTCCAGTCCCATATACTTCATGATGAGCGGGTAAATGTAGGTTGTTTGAATCTGCTTCGGATCACGACCTGTGATTCTGTATGCAGGGGGAACCTTGTTTCCGTACCATATAAAGAACGGTACCTGTGTGGATTCTTTGGAGTCTGTATGCAGCAATTTATTTCCCTGTATTTTAAGACCATGATCAGAGGCGTAGATCACTACAGAATTGGTGTTTCTGAGGGTATTGAAAATGTCTTTCATGACGTTATCTGTATACTTTATAGAGCTGTCATAGCAATCCAGGTCTCCGGAATTCCAGTTTTCCGGTAATCTGTTACATGGGTTAGGATGACTGCCCATAATATGGAGAACAATGAATTTATTATCTCTTTTCTGAATAACGTTCTTTAGCTCAGGAACAATTACTTCATCAAAACCGTTTACCCATTTTTTATTTTTAGACATAGACGCTATTGCTGTAATTCCCTTAGCGCTTTGCTGGGTGCTGATCCAGAAAGAATTATAACCGGTCTGATTGGCAAGATTGATGATGTTGTAGGACAATTTATCATAACGGTACCTGAATTCATCCGGGTGAATGCTGGAAAGAATAAGCGGGACACTCAGATTGGTAATCCCTGCCGGAGAAACTGCCTGGTCATAAATCATCATATTGGAAGTTTCCTGATCCGTAAAAGGTGTTGTTTTTTTAGGATAGCCATACAATGACATGTTTTGTTTCCTTTCAGATTCACCGATGATCAGGATCACATTTTCTATTCCCGGCTGTATCTTTTTTATGTTGAAAACGGGAACATTCTTTCTGATCATATTAATGTCTTCCTGAATATTCAAAGCTGTATTGAAATCAGAGTAATGATAATACACACTTTTAATCATTTTTCCTCCACCTTTATTGCTTACATATTTATGCTTCATATAAAAGGTGAAGGGCATTATCAGCCACAGTAACGAAATGATTCCGTATTTCCAGTCAAATTTTACGACGTTTTTCAGGGAATTAATCGAGTATAAAAGCATTCCCATAAAGACGATGAACAGGGCTCCGGGAAGGATAAACATATAGGACATACTCATTGCCTCATCCGGATTTGATTCCAGTATGCTGATGGCCATCCCTACATTGAACCCGGAATGATAGATAAAATAACAGGATACTGATATCAGAAAGTTCAGCCCTAAGAATAAACATAAAAGAACAGCAACAGCCGTTGTGTATTTATTTTTAAAAAGGAATGCATTAAAAACAAGAAAAGAACAAAACATGATTCCGTACTCAAAAATATTTCTGATGCTTTCCAGTTTTTCTGCTCCGAATAAATTCTCATAGATATAAGGAAAAGAAAGCAGAAAGCCTGTGAGATAGATTAAAATAGTGAGAACAGGAATGATTTTTTTGATCATGATAGTATAGTGGGCTAAACTGTTATAACAAACTTTTTTAAATGGAACCATGTCAGGGACTTCCGGAGGTTATCTGCTGGGAGTAAATGGGTATTACCTGAAGGATATTATTGAACAGAATAATACTTTTTTATCGGTACAGATCTTATTACCACTTAAGAGAGTAGCTGAAAGGTTATTGTTAAATGTTTCGTTGCGGGCAATCAATTTTATCCGCCGGATTTTCATATTGATGAAAATTGAAACTATAGAACTGTAAATACAGGTAAAAAAGTGAAAAGGTGTAGTTGTATTTTTTTCATCAGAGATTATTTTAAATTAATAATTGTACTTAGGGTTGTGTTTTTAATGATTAAGCGGTTTTTTCAAAACAAGCTGCATTGCAGGAAAGTCTCTATCCTGACTTGGGCAGTGTCCGCATCAGCGAAAGGCAATTCCTTTACAGGACCGGATTACTGTCTCATCAGCTGGTCATCCAACAATGCTATTTTTGACAAATGTACACGAAATAACCTATACCTGCAATAGATTTTTTACTATAACTGCTGGATATGCTATACTTTACGGTTGATATAGTCTTTGGTAGCATTGCTGGTAGGAATAATTTTAGCAGGGTTTCCTATGACGACAGAGTTGGGAGGTACATCAAAGTTGACATAAGAATTGGGAACAATCAATACATTATTGCCGATAGTAATAGCACCTACGAGAACGGCATTGGTTCCTATCCATACTTCATCGCCGATGATGGGGGAACCTTCGTTTTTGCCACGGTTTTGCTGGCCGATAGTAACGCCATGGGCAATATTACAGTTTTTTCCGATGATCGTTTTCGGGTTGATCACCAGGCTGCCATAGTGTCCCAGGTAAAAGCCTTCTCCGATCTGGGTTTCAGGATAGATCTGGAACCCGTATTTGATCTGATAATGTCTTAGAACAATTCGCCAGAAGATATTCAATACCGGACTTTTCTGATATTTCTGAGCCATTCTTAAGATATAGACAAAATGAAGATTGGGGTTGATGCATTTTTTCCAGATCTGAAGTGTGGAAAGCCACTTTCCGCTTTCCCGATAGAAGTCTTTTTGGATAATTGAATAATCAGCCATAGTCAGTATTATTTAAACCTCGTCAATTATTTTCTGAAGATGCTCTACAGATTTTTCCAGGACAAACGGAAGTTCCGTCTCTGAAATTTGTTTTTTGTACTGTTCAGAAACATTTTGATCGGTAAGAAATTTTTTCATGCCTTCATAGATTCCTTCCTCGGAGTTGGGCGTAATATTGCCCAGTTTTCCATCCTGCAGCAGATCTCTGATTCCCGAAATATCTGTAGCGGAAATAGGCTTATTGAGAATAAGTGCCTCTGCAATGATGGTAGGAAAACCTTCATGTCTGGAAGACATGATATAAAAATCCGCCTTTTTCATATACGGATAAGGATTGCTGCTGAAGCCCAGCATTTTGGCGGTATCCTGAAGCCCCAGTTGATTGAGCTGGTCCTGTATAGCATTAAAATCATAACCGTCTCCGATGATCAGAAGCTGATGTTTCAACCCTTCATCGATCAGCTTTTTGTGAACATTCAGGAGTCTGTCATAGCCTTTCTGCGGATATACGGTTCCCACTGTTACAAAAGTAGGAAGATCATTGTTGAAAGGATAATCATTAACCTCAATATCCGCTTTCTTTAAAGTATCTTCTCTATCAATAGGGTTGTATATTTTGATAACGGACTGTTTTTCCGATTCATTTTTTGCGAGACTGTACATCCCTTCCTGCAGTTTATTTGAAATCACCAGAATTCTGTCGAATCTGAAAAACTGTCTGATGACCTCCGGAGTATATTCTTTCAGATTGAAGATGTCATTTTGTACCCAGATAATTTTTTTTGAATCCTTTTGAGGACTTGACAGGATTTCCTGATGCATGGCATGGATGGCTGCAATCTCCACATCATATTTTTTATCCTTTAAAATAAATTTATAAAGAAGGGAAGGAAACCAGAGAAACATTTTCTGATAAAGAACCCGCCATGCTTTCACAGGAATTTCCAACGGTTTGTTTGTGGTGATCATCTCCCCTTTAATCAGATAGTGCAGATTGACCCAGGACGGTACTTCTTTAATATATAATCCTGAATAGAGATTCACCAGAAGATCCACTTCATATTTATCGGGAGGAAGATTTTTCAGAAAGTTGACCAGCACTTTTTCTGCGCCGCCATGGCGTAAGGAGCCTATACGAATGAGGAGCTTTTTCTTTTTCAATTTGCCTGTTTTTTTGCTTTTATCATTTTTACAAGATTAAATTTATTTAATTTTTCTTGCTTTTTTATACTTATGAGGGAGATTTTCTTTGATCCAGGCATCCAGTTTTTTCCTGTCCTTCTCCAGTTCACGGGGGTATTTCGGACTGTTTTTCAGGACAATATCTCCATAATCTTCAATTGTACACAGGAACTGGGCGGGATTTCCGATAAAAACAGTATTGTCCGGCATAGACTGTGACAATACGGAATTGGCTCCCAGAATACAATTGTTACCTATCTGTACATCCTGCATGATGACACAGTTTAGTCCGATTGTGCAGTTATTGCCTATTTTTATTCTTCCGAGAATTCTTGCATCTTCATATCCTGGAAGTTTTCTGAGCAGGGTAGTCGTTCCTCCGTGATTGACGAATCTTACCCCTCCGGCGATGTTCACATTATCACCAATTTCGATGAGGTAAGGTTCTGTCCCGAAATAAATGGTATCCGGCATATTGAAATTACGGCCTACTTTCATGCCTTTATATTTGGCCACTTCAAGGCTTGCCCTATTCAAAAAATAATGATAGAGGGAGTTTATTTTTAACAGGATTCTGAATATAAAAATCATCAAGTGTAAATTTGTTTTTCTTTACTTTTGCAAAGAAAGAGAATTTATTAATATGATGAAAATTTCAAAAATAGAATATTATCTGCCTCAGCAAGTGCTCACTAATGAGGATCTTGAAAAACAGTTCCCGGAGTGGAGTTCAGAAAGAATTCAGGAGAAAGTGGGAATTTCCCAGCGTCATATCTCCTCAGACAATGAAACGGTACTGGACATGGCCGTACAATCTTCTGAAAAAATTTTTGAGACCTATGACCGCAGCAAAGTAGATTTCATTCTGTTTTGCACACAAAGTCCGGAATACTTTCTTCCTACAACGGCCTGTATTTTGCAGGACAGATTAGGGCTTAGAAAAAACATCGGGGCGATTGATTTCAATCTTGGATGTTCGGGGTTTGTATATGGATTGGCTTTTGCGAAAGGTCTCATTTCAGCAGGAATTGCACAAAGTATTCTTCTGGTGACTTCAGAAACCTATACCAAGCATATTCACCCGGATGACAAAGGAAACCGAAGTATATTCGGGGATGCTTCAGCTTCTGCAATTGTTGAAAAAGCAGAGGGTGCCGGAGACTATCAGTTCTGCCTTGGGACAGACGGAAGCGGTGCTGAAAACCTTATTGTAAAGAAAGGTGCTTTCAGAAAAGACTATGAACTGAATCCGGATCATGAATTCAGCCCGGAAAATATATACATGAATGGTCCTGAGATCTTCAATTTTACCATTGAAAATATCCCGGGACTGGTAAAAGAAACTCTTGAAGTGAATCAGATGACGATGGATGATATTGATCATTTTGTTTTTCACCAGGCAAATTCTTTTATGCTGAATTATTTAAGGAAGAAAACCAAAATTCCGGCAGAAAAGTTCTATATTGATATGGAAAAAACCGGGAATACCGTTTCTGCAACCATTCCTATTGCCCTTAAAAATATGATGGATAAAGGAATGCTGAAAGAAGGAGATAAAGTACTGATGGCAGGATTCGGGGTGGGATACTCCTGGGGAGCTACCATTATAGAAATTTAATAGTAACAAACATTTAAAATTATAAATATGAAGACATCCGTTTTTTTAGAAAAATTACAGGAAGAACTGGAAGAAGATGAAACACTTACTGTTGAAACCAATTTAAAGGCTTTAGAAAGCTATGATTCTATCAGTTTACTTTCTGTTATTGCATTCGTGGACGAAAATTTCAATAAAAAAATCGATACCAAACAGTTTAAAGATGTAGAGACGGTCTCAGACCTGATGGAGGTAATAGGGATAGAAAACTTTGAGGATTAATGGATGCTTTCTCGTTAAAAAATAAAACAATTCTTATTACAGGGGCTTCTTCCGGGATCGGGAGAAGCTGTTCTGTAGAATGCAGCAGAAACGGAGCTGATCTTATTCTGATAGGAAGAAATCATGAAGAGCTTGAAAAGACCGCTTCAATGCTGAACCCCGAAACAAAGTTTGAAATAATCACTGAAGATATTACCCAATCTGACCGGCTTGAACGGATCATTGCAGAAAAGGTGGCTGTTCTGGGAAAAATATCAGGATTCATTCATTGTGCAGGTATTGAAAAAACACTGCCTTTGAAAAAGCATAGCCCGCAGTTATATCATGATATATTTGAGGTGAATGTGATTGCAGGATTTGAAATCGCCAAAATCCTGTCTTTAAAGAAATATAAAGATGAAACGGCAAGTTTTGTATTTATCTCATCCGTTGCAGGAATGGTAGGAGAGGCCGGAAAGGCTGCTTATTCTGCCAGTAAAGGAGCCGTGATAGCAGGAGCCCGGTCATTGGCTATGGAGCTTTCCAGGGGCAATATCCGTGTCAATAGTATAAGTCCGGCAATGGTCAATACTCCGATCTTAGAAAAAATGTTCAACGATATCGGTGAAGAAGCTTCATCAGAGATCATAAAAAAGCATCCGCTGGGAATAGGAGAGCCTGAAGATGTAGCGAATGCCTGTATTTTTCTTTTATCCGATGCTGCAAGATGGGTTACCGGTACCAATCTTGTAATTGACGGAGGATATTCTGCGCAATAATTTATTGCCTGTGGAGGTTTTCTATAATCTCTGTTACACTGTCAAATATCTTTTGATTGTCAAACTGACTTTCAATATTTTTAAGATTCTCCCTGATGTGGAGAACCAATTCAGGATTGGTAAGAAAAGCTTTCATCCCCTCATACATCTCATCAACCTCGTAGTTGATGAGGTATCCTGTTTCCCTGTCTTTGATCATCAGCCCCACATCCCCCACATTGGTAGCCACAATAGGTTTCTGGAGAATTAATGCTTCGGCAATCACCAGGGGCCATGCTTCAGATTCAGAAGGAAGAACGAAATAGTCTGCCTTTTTGATGTATGGGTAAGGATTCATTTGATTCCCTGCTAAAATAAATGTTTTCTCTACATTACTTTGGGCTGCCTGGGCTTTCAGGTTAGCCATTTCACCGCCGTCGCCTATCACCACAATACTGTGATGGAATCCTTCGTCGATAAGCCTTTTATGAGCTTCAATAAGTTTATGATACCCTTTTCTTGAATGGAGTCTTCCGATGGAAACAAAAACAGGTCCTTCAGGAAAATAATCCGGTTTTTCTTCTGCTTTCCGTTTGATTTCTTCAATAGGAATAGGATTGATGATCACCGTTTCAGGAGGATATTGTAATTCGGGATAATACTGATGCATCATATCTTTGATCTTATGGGAACAGTACACCATATGGTCAAATTGCGGAAAACTTTTCAGGATACCCGGAACCAAAGGCTGAAATTGCGGCACATTGATCTCAGAATGGAACCAGCCTATTTTTTTTGAGTTTTTATGGGTAGAGTTGAGAATGGCATCATAATCCCTGTAATCCATTCCAATCTCTATATCAAAAGTATCATTGATGGTTTTATCGGCAATGGCCGGATTGTTTTTCAGCTTTCTGAGTTTGATTCTTCTTGCGACAAGCTGAAGCTTTTGTACCAGTGAATTGCCGGAAAAATCTTCTTTACCGTCGGTAAGGTAGACTTTTCTGACATGACTGGGAAGCTCATCACGTAATTTCCCCTGATTGAGCGTCAGGCATACCGTCATTTCAAATTTGTTCCTGTCAAGATTGTTGAGAAGTCCCAACAGAACTTTTTCTACACCTCCCATTTCCATGGAACGGTGCCTGAACAAAATTTTTATTTTTTTTTCTATCATTATCCGAAGATTGATTGTAACGTAATTTTTATTTTTTTCTTAATACGGAAGGGCAGGGAATGCTGGTATTGAAGTAATTCAAATAGTGCTTCTGCCCCGGGATACTGATCCGGAACCGGCCTTCCGTTAATGCTCGTAAGTTTTCTCCGCTTCATGGTATTGAAGATCACCTGGGCAAAATACTCATGGGATCTTTTTTTATTATCATTCTGTGAAATCCCACCCTGATGTGTTCTGTAAAGGTAGTTGGTGTCATCAATGAATTTCACTTTTCCTTTTTCATACATTTTAAGATACAGATCCTGATCTTCTCCGATTTTTAAATCCGGATTCATTTTCTCGGTCTGCATATAAACAGCTCTTCTGAAAGCCACAAAATGAGCAATCTGGATAGGGAAATTGAAAAAATAAGGATCACCGTTCGGAACCTGCATTGCTGATCTGAACGGAGCAATAGGTTTCAGGTTCTGATCACAGGTCATAAACCTTGAATAGGTGAGAACCGTATTTTTTTTTGCGTGAAAAATATCCATACACTTTTGAATCGCCGTAGGATGAAGGGCATCATCAGGGTCAAGAAAGCCACAGATATCTCCTTCGGCCAGTTCGATCAGTTTACTTTTCGTCACACCAACCCCGGAATTTTTTTCATTTTCAAAAAATTTAAATCTTTTATCCTTTGAAATAATTTCCTGTACTGTTTTCTTTTCTTCTTCAGAAGATGCATCATCTAAAATGACGGCCTCCCAATCTGTATAGGTTTGCTGCAGTATGCTTTCAAAACAATCTTTGAAGAAATGGGCGTTATTATAATGGGCAATGAGAATGGAGAACTTCATTATTGTTCTTTGAATATTAATTCCTGGCGGTTAATTACTGTTGTGTCGGACGGTATATCTTTATAAATGGTACATCCGGCTCCTATGATACAATTATCTCCTATAGTAACCCCCTTCAGGACGGTAACATTGCTTCCCAGCCAACAGTTTTTTCCAATTTTGATAGGCGCTGTGGTAAACCGGGAATGATGGAGCTTAAATTCAGGATGGGTCTCATAAGCATGGTTGTGGTCATACAGCTTTACATTCTCACCGAACAGCGTATTGTCACCAATGGAGATACTGTCCAGGCAATTGATAGAGCAGAAATTATTCATAAAAAAATTGTTTCCAAGTTCCAGACTGGCATTCTGCTGTACAAGAACATGAACATAATTTCTGAAGCTGACACCTTCTCCGATAGTTACCTTTTTTAAGCTTTCATGAAGGATAAAATGATTACTGGTTCCAAGTTTTATTCCCTTAACGGAAACATGAGGATGTTTTCTGAGAAGTGAAATCAGACTTTTTCGTTGAAGTTTGGCTAGAATTTCATGAAGCATATTGGGATTTATTTTCACACTTGTAGTTACAAATATAATTTGTTTTATAGAAATATAATAATTAATCTTATTTTTGTGCCTTAAAATTAACACTTTAAATGAAATGGAACTGTCAGCAGATTGGGGGCAGATAGTTTTTGATAAAGTAAAGCATTTCGTGTTTCTGTGAAGATAAGTCAGATTACATTTACAAGATTTATTGCTGCCATGGCAATTGTCATTTCCCATTTCAATAAAGATCTGTTTTTATACAAGATCGATTATATTTCCAATCTTTTTCTGAGAGCCAATGTAGGGGTAAGCTATTTTTTTATCCTTTCCGGGTTTATTATGATTATTGCTTATCATAAAAAAGATAAGATCGATTATCTGGAGTTTTATAAGAACAGGTTTGCCAGGATCTATCCGCTGTATATTTTGGGGCTTTTGCTCTATTTTATGACAAGATCCCAGATGTTCGACTGGTATAAACTGATGCTGTACAGTCTGGGAATTCAAAGCTGGATACCGGGAGAAGCTATGATCCTCAATTTTCCGGGATGGTCTATATCTGTAGAGTTTTTCTTTTATCTGCTTTTTCCTCTTTTATACAATTATTTTTATTCAAGGAAAAATAAGATGATCTGGGTCGCTGCCATCGGATTATGGCTGATTACCCAGGTGTTTTCTAATCTGTATCCGGTATATGGAGCCTACGAAGGTCCTCATACCAAAAGCCACGAGTTTTTATATTACTTCCCTTTGTGGCATCTTAATGAATTTCTGATTGGGAATCTGGCAGGTATCTTTTTCGTGAGAAATTACAGGCAAAAAAACTACGATCGTCAGGTTATTATCCTTTTTCTATTGATCCTTGTATCTTTAATGTTTGTTCCGCTTTTCTATCACAATGGTTTGATGGCCTTACTTTTTGTACCTGCAATCTTTGTGATATCGGCCAATAACGGATGGATAACCCGATTCTTTTCATTGAAGCCGCTGGAATACCTGGGAGAGATCAGTTACGGAATATACATTACCCATATTCCTGTTCTCTATCTTGTAAGAGCGTTTTTAGAATGGCAGCAATATGCGTTCAGTATTGATACTGTATTTGTGATATATAGTATCGTGATGCTGTTCAGTTCTGCACTTTTTTATCAGTTCATAGAAAAGCCGATGCGGGATCTTTTAAGAAAGATTCACTTTTCAAAACAGTAAGGATTAATTTTTTTGTAAAACTAAATATTTAGTTTTGTGCTGGAGTCAGAACAGATCTTTCCTGAAATTGATATTGTAAAGCCCGGATCTTATGCTTCGGTAATCTGTAAACAGATACTTAAGGATCATTCCCCATTTGGTAAGAAAAGGAGCATTGGCGATCTGAAAACTTCTGTACACTCTCCTGATGTGGAGCTTAATTTCTGCAGGAATCGTATTTTCACTTTCCGCCCATTTGTTGACTTCTTCCCAAAGTAAAACCCTTGTTGAGGCTGGTTTTATCTCTCTGTTGTCCACTTTGGTAATCCTGTTATTCTCATGAACTCCTCTTACGGCTACGGCGCTGTCAAGAATTCCCGGATATAAATTCAGATAGTAGGAGAGTCTGAACAGGAATTCCGTATCCTGATGTAGTGTTAAATGGGTTTTGAAGAAATATTCGAGGGTTTTCAGAGAACTTTTCCTGATGGTCAGGGCATCTATGCTGAAAAGCCCGAAGGTTCCTATCATATTAAGCTGCCCGGGAAATACCTCTTTTGGAGGATGCTTTTTGTAAACCGTGGTTAAGCGGTCTCCAAAGACTTTATAATACTGTTCTTTAGCTTTTTCAGAATAATAATGTACGCCTATTGCTCCATACACACCATCTACATCACTGTTTTTAAAGAGTTCTTTTTCTGCATCAAAACGGTTGGGAAGATAATAATCATCTGCATCCAGAAATGAAATGAAATCTCCTTCTGATTTCTCTATCCCCAGATTTCTGCTGGCTCCTGCACCATGATTGCCTTGATCCGGGTGCTGATAGAGCTTTACCCTGCTATGTTTCTGAGCAAGTTCCCGGCATACCTCGAGGGCATTGTCCGGAGACTGATCTTCTACCAGAACAACCTCATAGACTTCATCGAACTGAAGGGCAGATGCTACAGCCTGGGATACATATTTTTCAGCATTATAGACGGGAATGATTACGGAAATTTTCATCTTTATCGGCTTATGTTTTTTATGGGCACAAAATTAATCTTTCTTTGACAGTACTCATTGGAAATGTCTGTTTTTATTTAATTAAGCTTATGTAAAACAGATGAAAATCCTATCTTTTACATTTTGCTTTTTAAAGATATTTATAGTTTTTAAACAGGCCTATTCGATATAAAAATTTTAGTAATCTTGATTTTTTCAATTTATTTATCTTGTCTATAGAATTCTTTGCGCTAAAATATAAATTAATTTTATCAATTAATTCTTCAGTCTGGAATTCAGAAAAATGAAAATTTTCTACCAGTGTTTTTCTTCTTTCTTCTCTTCTTAAAGCCTGTGATTTGGGATCAGAACTGATGCCATCCTTATAAAAGCGGGATATGGTTTGTTCAATAGGTCTGTAAGTGCAGTTATATTTGAAAATAGAAATTAAAAACCATTTCCAATCTGAACAGATTTTCAGATTTTCGTCGTAAAGGCCTACTTTTTCAAAAGCGCTTCTTTTTATAAATGTACTGGGATGCCAGATCGTTTCTTCAATAAAATCTAAAAATGAAATGATCTCCTTAGTAGGTTTAAAAATATCCTTACTGTCGTCATCTATCATCAAATTACCGGAGATAATATCATCTGTGTGGAGTAGTGGGATTACTTTTTCTACCACAGATTCATTGAGGAGTTCATCCCCACTGTTTAGAAAAAGTATATATTCCCCAGTAGCTTTCTCAATGCCTTTGTTCATCGCATGATAAATTCCACGGTCGGGTTCACTTACCCAGTAGTTTATTTTGGACTGATTGCTTTCTATAAGTTCTTTGCTCCCGTCAGAACTTCCTCCATCAATTACTATATATTGAAAATCTTTATTGGTTTGCCGGAATACACTATCCATGGTTTTTTGTAAACCATTCCGGTTATTGAAATTAATTGTTATGACTGTAAGGGACTTATTGAGCATATTTTGAATATTTTTTGTGAAAATCTGTTTATATTGTGAAGTGAAATGATTCTGTAATTTAAAAAATCATATTTTTAAATCATATTCAATCATTTCTTTACAAAGAGATTTTACTGTGTACTGTGGTTGCCAGCCGAGAATATTTTTTGCTTTTGTAGGGTCACCAATGAGGAGATCAACTTCTGTTGGACGATAATAATTAGGATCTACTTTTACAACTGTTTTACCTAATGGTAGCTGGTAATTCGGGTTGTTACAGCGTAGTACCTTAGCCGTTTCATTTTCCTGGCTCCCTTCAAAGGCCAGTTCTATTCCCACTTCTTCAAAAGCCATAATAAGAAAATCTCTTACCATAGTAGTTTCTCCCGTTGCCAGAACAAAATCGTCCGGTTTATCTTGTTGCAGCATTCTCCACATTCCTTCAACATAATCTTTAGCATGCCCCCAATCTCTTTTAGCATTTAAATTCCCCAGATATAGACAGTCTTGTTTGTTTTTTGCTATATTAGCTACTGCCATGGTTATTTTTCGTGTAACAAAAGTTTCTCCTCTTCTGGGAGATTCATGATTGAATAAAATACCATTGCAGGCATACATTCCATAGGCTTCCCTGTAATTTTTCGTTATCCAGAAACCATAAATTTTTGCTGCACCATAAGGAGAACGGGGATAAAAAGGAGAGTTTTCATCATAAAAACCTTTTTCATTTTTATTGGATGGCATCCCACCGTATAATTCCGAGGTAGAAGCCTGGTAAATTTTCGTCTTATGGGTTAGCCCTAAAATCCTGATTGCTTCTAATAAACGCAGTGTACCCAAACCATCTACGTTGGCAACATATTCCGGCATATCAAAACTCACTTTCACATGGCTCATTGCACCAAGATTATAGATTTCGTCCGGTTGTACCTCTTGTATGATTCTGATGATATTGGTAGAGTCTGTAAGATCTCCGTAATGTAATTTGAAATTCACATTATTTTCATGCTGATCCAGATACAGGTGATCAATTCTTTGAGTGTTAAAAGAGGAGGCTCTTCGTTTTACCCCATGAACTTCATAGCCTTTTTCTAAAAGAAGTTCGGCAAGATAAGAACCATCCTGTCCTGTAACTCCTGTAATAAGTGCTTTTTTCATCATTTGTTTAAAAATTTTTCTTGATAAACTTGTTTTATTCCATCTTCCAGAGATATATCAGGAGACCAGCCCATAGAATTAATCTTAGAAGAATCCATTAGCTTTCTGGGAGTACCATTGGGTTTTTCTGTATCCCAAACTATATTTCCTTCATATTGGGTAATATCTTTAATCTGCATGGCCAGTTCTGATATAGAGATTTCCCTGGATGAACCTATATTTATATGTCCACTTTCATTGTAGTTATTCATCAGGAATACACATGCCTTTGCAAGGTCATCTACATGTAAAAATTCCCTAAAAGGGCTTCCATCGCCCCATAAAACCACTTCCTTTACGTTGTTTTGTTTGGCTTCAAAAAACTTTCTGAGCATAGCCGGTAAAACATGAGAGTTATTGAGGTCATAGTTATCATTAGGGCCATAAAGATTGGTTGGCATTGCGGAAATGAAATTACAGTCATACTGACTTCTGTATGCATCACACATTTTTATCCCGGCAATTTTTGCTATGGCATAGGGTTCATTGGTCTGTTCTAAAAAACCACTTAATAAATATTCCTCTTTTAAAGGTTGTGGAGCAAGCTTGGGATATATACAGCTGGAGCCTAAAAAAAGTAATTTCTTTACCCCATGTAAATAACTTTGATGAATGACATTAGTCTCAATCATAAGATTCTGGTAAAGAAAATCAGCACGATAAGTATTATTAGCATAAATGCCTCCTACTTTGGCCGCAGCAAGAAAAACATATTCCGGCTTTTCGGTTTCAAAAAATGATTGTACATTTTTTTGATCTGTAAGGTCTAATTCGTCTGAAGTTCTAGTAACAATATTGTTAAAACCATTTGAAGTTAAATTTCTTACAATGGCGCTTCCTACCATACCTCGATGTCCTGCAATGTATATTTTAGAGTTTGGGTTCATAATTGTAGTTGTAACGAATTTTATAATAAACTATTTTTAACAGATTCCTGAAGTTTGATTTCAAAATTTCATAAAAAGATTTGCTTTTTTTAGGTAAAGCATTTTTCAAAATTACATATTTGCAATCTATTTTTGAGATTCTCTCAATATCGTTTTCAATTATTTTCTGATGATAATTCTGATATAATTTTTTCAGGGAAACTGAGTTATCCAAGGAATATCTGTCATAGTATTTTGCTAAAGTTTCAGGGTTTTTATATTTAAAATTTGAAAAATGATAAAACACTAAAGGCGAATTGTCCGGCATAAGGTATTTATTGTCTTCTGTAGCCACTAATCCTATTCTTTCATGCAAATTCCATGGGGCAGCGTTATAGCCCATTTTATTGAGAACTTTTACGTTTTTGAAAAATATAGGGGAAAAATTCATCCATATCTGATCTACAAACAGTCCTTTTTCCGGTCGGTTATAGCAAAGAGATAACAGCCTTTCTTCCCACCAGTCGAGAAGGTTTTTGGTATTTTCAGAATTACCCCTTAATCCAATAAATCCAAGGTTGTATATACCAAAATTAAGAAAAGTGTTTTCTACCGGTTTGTAGCCATCCAAAGGAATGGAACTCAGAATATGAGGGGTGAGCAGGATGTCTGCTTTGTCTTCAAATTCCGCATTGAGGATCGATAACTGATCAAATATCTCAATATCCGGATCGAAGTAATATATGAATTCCGTATTGGGATTCTTGGCTAATAAGTACTTGAAAAATGATGCCTTCACAGAGGTGTTAAACTCTATGATGTCATATTTCATCCATAATTCATCAAAATTCTTTATTCCAATATCTTTCATTTCCACAATGTCACATTGGAAAGAATCATAATCTATTTCACTGGATTTTTCATCGCACAATCCTATCACAAATTTGAAGTTTTCACCATATTTATTAACAGAGTTTTTTAAAACTTTAGCTTGTGCAAGATAGTTGTTGGAGCAGATTGTGAAAGCTATATTCATAGGATTTTGGTAGTGAAAGTTGTTGAAATGTCTTAATATATTGTAAAAAATAAATTACTTTACTGAGATTGATTTTTTTAGTCTTGTAATTACCCGGGAGACTTCCGGAATAAAATTTATTTCCTGAACTTCAGTATTACACGGAATAATTTTTTAGATACATTTAATAACCCCATATCTTTAATCAATTTCTTAAAAAATAAAAAGAGCTTAAAAGTATTCGATTCTTTTAGATTTCTTATTTCAATTGTTAATTCGTTAACCTTATTATAGTTAATGTCTAAGTGCTTTAAAAGCAATTTATTGAAGTCTGAATTTGAAATCACTTTTTCAGCTTCATTATAGAAAAGCATTTGATATAATATCATATGTTTCCTGTCCCGGGACATACTTCTTGCATGTTTTCTATACAAGGCCAGCGGAGCGTTCAGGAAAATGAAATCAATATTTTTCTGTGCAATTTGAATCCAGAAAAGCCAGTCTTCCTTTGCTTTTAAATTTTCATTAAAACCTATATTTTCAAAAAGAGATTTTGGAAAAAATCCACAATGAATAGGAATCGTAAATGTAAGGTCCCATTGGTACAGGATAGACTCAAAATTGAGCAAATCCTGAGATAACTTGCAAAAAGGCGGTAATAACTCTTGCTTATTGGAGTCATCAAACAGGCAAAAATCTGACACTACAATTGCTTCTTTATCTTGTATCAGATTTACTGAATCTGAAAACTTGGTTTGAACCAGGATGTCATCTGCATCTAAAAACTGAATATAATCCCCGGTTATGACCTTCAGAGCGGCATTTCTTGCAGAAGACAGCCCTCCGTTTTCTTTGTAAAGGTATTTGAAACGGTTGTCTTTTTTTACCCATTTATCAGCTTCTTCACCGGTGTTATCGGGAGAACCGTCATTTACGATGATGCATTCCCAGTTTTCATAGGTCTGATCCTGAATAGACTGCAGCGATTCGTCCAAAAACCGTGCTTGATTATAACAGGGAACAATTACAGATATTTTGGGATTCATTTTCATTTTTTTATCAAGAGGGTTTTATGTGTTTTTATGCTTCAGCTGATAATAAGTAAAGCTTTATAAAATGCTTCTGTGAGACCGGCAATTGCTGAAGTTTTTCGGTCGAAGTTACAAAATTATTTTTTCCTGTACAGAACCGGAGGCTTCAGTGCCTGTTGTATCTGGTTGTATAATTCGTTATAAATAGGATGAATAAAGCTTTTTTAAATATTCATTGGGAGAATGGTCTGTAAAAAAATCTTCCGTAAGATTGTTGAATTCTATATTATAAAAAGAACCCTCGTCTACACTTTCATAGTTTGCCTTTTTGCCAAGGTGATCTTCAAGCGCTGACAGAATCTCAGGTAGTGAATACTGGTAAGGATATGCAAGATTAATAATCTCATGGTTAAAATCGTTGATATATTTTCCGACAAATGCTGCAATATCATCGGTTCCGATCAGGATTCTTCTTGCATTGTTGTGGATCGTCAGTTTATTTTCAGACAGGATTGAACTTTTCAGGAAATTGATGAGGGTGTTGGGATTTCCTCCACGGCCCACTGCATTGCCTACCCTGAAAATAATGAAGTTTGAATGCTGTTCTGCAATTATTTTTTCAATAGTCAGCTTATGCATCACATAAGGGCTGGCTGTCTTACTGGCATCATAAATACTGCATGTGGAAAAATAAATCAGCTTTTTATCAGGATGCTGATTCATAACTGATTTCAGGAGTGATATTTCTCTTTCAAATTCAGCAGGATTTTTTTCCAATGAATTGGAAACCCCTGATGCAAAAAAAATAACATCTTCTCTGTCGTAAAATCTTATGGCATTTGCCAGAATTCCGTTACCAATTATCATATGTGTTCTTATCTCATTAAGATGTTAGTTTGATTTTTTTATATCTGAATGGAATTAAAGTTTTTTAAATATCTTAAAAAGTCCAAGAGTATTTCCCAGTTTTGCCCATCTTGAATTTTTCACATGGTTCAGTTTATTCAGTGCCTGATCATATTTATATTTCGGAACATAGCTTTGAAGGAAATGGTCTTCAATACTAATGTTTCTTCTTTCTGCCATTTTTATCAGGGCTACCCAGTGCCAAAACAATGCCTTTTCTGCATTTTTTGTTGTAGAGATGCCGGTGTCATGGATCCTGTATAAATATAAATCTTCATCAATATACTTAACGGGAGCGATCTCGCACATTTTCATGTACCAGTCTTTATCTTCAGCAATTTTCAGAAAAGGATCAATACCTGATGTCTTTTCATATATTTTTTTCTTAAAAGTGACAAAATGTGAAATTTCAGCATTGAAATTGAAATAAGTCTGATCCAGACCTGTAATTTGTTGGGCCTTATGAACAGATATGGGGTTAAGATATTCATCACAACGGACAAAGTTTGAATACACCATGCCTACTTCAGGATAGTCGGCATGAGTTCTTAAAACAAGTTCCAGGGCACGTGCGGCAAGGGCATCGTCAGGATCTAAAAATCCGCATATTTCTGCCTCAGCAAGTTCGATTAACCTTTTTTTTGTATATCCGATTCCTCTGTTTTGGTCATTCTGATTGATTTTAAACCGCAGATCATCACCGATGATCTTTTTGATGACTTCAAGAGAATCATCAGTAGAGCCATCATCTAAAATTACCGCTTCCCAGTCTGTTTCAGTCTGCGCAATCAAACTCTGGTAACATTTTTCAAAAAAATGACCATTATTATAATTAGCGATAAGTACACTGAATTTACTCATTTCTACTGTGTTTATTCAATATTTTTTTTAGTGCGTTCAGATATCCGAAGCCATTTTTTCTATCAGGTTCAAGGATATTTCCTTCTGCCCATTCATTCCATGATTTCACCACTAAAAACTGTTCCGGATAGTTTTTATCTTCAAGGTATTGTACCGCTTTTTCTACCTGCACTTCGAAAAGTTCCGGAGAATTGTTGGCCAGTATGATCCCCCTGTAGCCGCTTCTGGGGGTATTATCCCAGTTAGGCAGAATACACGGATATGTAGGAACGTTGCTTTCCTCAAATTTTAAATCGTTTACCACTGCATGAGCATCCTGAATCCTTACCTTAGGCTGTTCTTTTTTCTTAATTCCGATTAATCCTTTTATTCTGTTTTTATAATACTGGGAATGGGAGATATATTCTTTGCCGATATGGGGTATCCATGCTTTCTGGAAGGCATTTGAAATCTTACTGTCATAGCCCATAGCCCTGAAGTCAAGATCATCACGCAGCTTATTGGAAGCCATGACATAGAGGTCATCAAATCCGTTTTTTCGGGCAAGCTCCCTGAATTTTGAGATATAATGAGGGTCCCCGTTATTTAAATGGTTAGAATCATAAATAATGAAAAGAGGCCTGTTATCCACTTTGATATATCTTTCATCTTTAAAGAAAGGCAGAAGATATTCAAAATGAGCTATCAGGTCCTGCTCATCCGGATAAGTCTGTTCTACCAGTATTTTTTCTGATAGTCCGTGCCATATTCCTGACCATGTTTCATTGGCCCAGCAAAAGCAAAAAGGGAAATCCGGTTTCCCTGACTTCAGGACGTCGTTGGCCACACGTTCCAACAATTGTTTTCCGTTGCCGAACCAGTAATGATAATAGATAAAACCATGTACACCATAATCTTTTGCCATCTGAGCCTGCTGTTCTCTCACTTCCGGAACGCGGAGATCATAATAGCCAAGATCTGCAGGGTATATGGGCTGATCATGCCCTTCAAAAAGAGGCTGGGCTTTGCTTACATTCGTCCATTCAGTAAATCCTTTACCCCACCATTCGTCATTTTCCGGAACAGGGTGATATTGTGGGAGATAAAATGCTAGGGGTTTTATTTTTTTCATCAATAAATTATTTCGTTCTATACAGGATCTTATTTTTCAATATAATAAAAATAGGTGGAATCAAAAGTCGAATTAGTTTTCTACCTTTTTTTTCTTGAGGTCTTTCAGTTTTTGGGATCGGTTTGCCATAAGTTTCTATATATTTTGGACTTGAATAACAGATAGAAAGAAATAATTCATAGTTCTGATTCATTTTTTCCGTATCTCTCATCATGCTGTTATCATGAAGTCTTATAAGGGTTTTGGTATGATCTTCATAGCCGATGTGCTGGAATTTAAAATCATTCAGGACACATCTGAGATTAAATTCCCAATCTTCCAGGGACTTTAAACGTTCATCAAAAGAGCCAATTGCTTTGAATATATCTTTATGATATAACGGAGCAGATATTACAAAAGGGTTTTTAATCTTGAAAAGCTGCTTGATATCAACAGTGTCATCAAAGTTTAGATAAACCTCAGGAAGAAGATTATCTCTGCCAAAAATCCGTTTATACTTGATTCCTTCTGAGTTTTCAAAATATCGGTATCCGGAAATAATAATATCAATATTTTGATCAAAAAACTTAGAGTGAGCTTCTAATTTCTTATTTTCTATTACATCATCGCAGTCAAGGAAAAGTAACCATTCTCCATTAGCTCTTTCTATTCCTGCATTTCTTGCGGAAGATAAACCGCCGTTCTTTTTATATAGATATTGAAAACGGCTGTCTTTTTCTATCCATTTTCTTGCAATATCTTCTGTGTTATCCGGTGATCCGTCATTCACGATGATGCATTCCCAATCCTTATATGTCTGTTCTACAACAGATTCCAGGCATTCATCAAGAAAATGAGCCTGATTGTAACAAGGAACGATTACTGAAATTTTTGGATTCATTTTTAAATCATTTTATTTAAAAATTTATACAACGGCACCGGAATGTTATATTGTATTGCAATATTTAACCTTTTTATATTGAAAGGATATTTTTTGTAAGCTTCAATATATTGTGAAGGGAGTTTTTCTTTTGAAAAATAGTATTTCTGCGTTATACTATTTATAGTATTTTTTACATTACCTTCTTTATCAAACATCATTTGCAGAATCAAGTTTTCTATCTCGATTCTATCTGCCTTTATTTTTGAAATATTTTCCTGATGCAATCTGTAATAGGCCAGTTTTTCAGGGACGTATCCGATTAAATACTTTTCACTTATTTTTAGCCAACGATAATAATCTTCAGCAATAAACATGGAATCATATTCGCCGGTTTCAATAATTGCTTCTGTCTTTATTAATGTAGTCAGGCCCGCAATTCTATTATTTTTTATCAGTTCTTTTCTGAAAATATAGGGATCTACCTCTCCTAATGCATCGTGATCTGCCATATCCTCTCCAATAGAGCTGTTTTCATCTATCGTATAAGTGTTGGTATGAATCATACCATATTCTTTTCCTAAAGATTCAATTTTAGCTACAGTTTTTTCTAAAAACTCAGGATGCAGATAATCATCTGCAGAAATAATTTTTATGTATTTCCCTTTTGCAAGTTTAATGCATTCATTCAACATGGTTGCCAGGCCTGTATTTTTAGTATGGAAGTTTTTTTCTGCAGAAAAATTATTATCTTCTAACCACTTTTCAAAAATTTCAACGGAATTATCGGGAGAGACGTCGTCACCCAGGATAAGCTGAATGTTTTTATAGGTTTGATTTTTTATGCTATCTAAATTCTCCCTAATATATTGAGAATGATTATAGGCTGTAACAATAACTGTAACTAAAGGCTGTTCCATATTAATACTCATTTATGACATTAATAATGTCCGCTATTTCATGCTCTTCCAACACAGAAGATATGGGTAAGCTGAGCACCTCTTCATGGATCTGTTCACTGATAGGAAGAGAAAAATTATTCATTTCTTTGTAAGCCTCCTGCTGATGAGGAGGAATAGGGTAGTGAATGATGGTCTGAATACCTTTTTCTGTTAAATAGGTTTGAAGTGCATCACGATTTTCTGTTCTTATGACAAAAACATGCCATACATGCTCTTTCTCATTTGATGGATTTTCAGGAAGAATGATTTTAGGGTTTTTTATTCCTTCTATAAATAATCTGGCAACTTTTCTTCTTGCTTCATTTTCATCTTCTATATATTTCAGTTTAACGTCCAGAACAGCTGCCTGAAGTTCATCTAACCTGGAGTTTAATCCTTTATAGATATTAATATATTTTTGGTTTGAACCATAATTTCCTAAGGCACGTATTGTTTCAGCTAATTGTTTATCGTTGGTTGTGACGGCTCCTGCATCACCAAGAGCCCCAAGATTTTTTCCGGGATAAAAACTGAAACCTGCAGCGTCCCCAAGATTTCCCGATTTTATATTATTCCATTCAGCCCCGATAGCCTGGGCATTGTCTTCTACAATCTTTAATCTGTATTTCTCAGCAATATTTTTCAGCTTTTCAGAGAAAACAATTCTGCCCTGAAGGTGTACGATTAAAATTGCTTTGGTTTTTTGCGTAATCTTTTCTTCAATTTTTGAAATATCAATATTGTAAGTATTGAGCTCAGGTTCTACTAAAACAGGTACTAATCCGTTATCTGACAGAGCCAGAATAGAGGCAATATAGGTGTTGGAGGGGACAATTACCTCATCACCGGGTTTCATATAGCCCAGCTCAATGTAAGCCCGGAAAATAAGCCGCAGTGCATCCAGACCGTTTGCTACCCCTATTGCATATTCTGAACCAATATAATGGGCTAAATTTGCTTCAAAATTTTTAACTTCATTTCCTAATAAATACCATCCGCTTCTGAAGACTTCCAGAAGTTTGTTTTCTATTTCCTGCTGGTATTTCATGTTTACTTTTTGAAGATCTAAAAACTTAATCATTTCTTTTTATTTTGAACATGCAACATATATTTCAGCACAATGGTGAGGAAACTTTTTTCCTAATTTATAAAATCCTTCTATCATGGCTTCATTCCAATTGTTTTCAATTTGCCCATTTGAAACAGGTTTAAAGAAAATACCACCTTCATCAATTATTTTATATCCCGCTTTTGTAATATCATCTTTTAAAGAATCTAAATCATACACTCTATAGTGTCCCAATTCATGATCTCTTTGATTTAACTCATATTCGCTTTTTAATAATCCCATTTCTACGGCAGCTAATCTATGGATAGACTTAGCGTTGGGTACTGAAATTAAAAATATACCACTGTCTGATAACCAGGAATAAACAAGCTTTAAAACATCAACAGGATTTTCGATATGCTCCAGTACATGGCTCATGATGATAGTGTCGAACTTTTTATCTGTTTTAAACTCTTCAAAATACGAGTTGTGTTTTGTAACGTTTGGATAATCAGGAATCTGATTTAATAAATTTTGAGATCCTTCAACCAAATCCAGAGATGAAAAATCATTGACCAGATATTTGGTCATATGCCCCAGGGCTGGCCCTAATTCCAGAGCAGAATCTCCTTTGAAATAAGGTTTTAAACTTAAATAATTCAATTCTGTTAACTTAAAATCAAAGTCAAGAAAAGAACTGTTATAGAACTGTGCCGAATTCTGCACTTTATTTTTATAATTTTCCATTTGTAATTTTATCTATTTTTAAATCAAGAACAGTATCTATAATAATGTCCGGCTGATATGGGAGTAAACTTTCTTTGCTGAGAAAACCGGAAAGAACAGCCACTGTTTTGATTCCTAATGATTTACCTGTTTGAATATCTTTGCCCGTATCCCCAATCAACCAATCTTCAGAAGTTATCTCTACTGCATCCTTAATTAAATCATATTTATCCTGCTGTTGTTGAGTTACTAAAACTTTCGTGAAAATATTTTCCCAGCCGAATGATTTTATTTGTTCCACAGCAATACTTTCCGACTGACGGGCCGTAACTACAAATAGAGCATGTTTTTTAGATAGGTTCAGAAGTAAATCTGCTGTTCCCTCAAAAGGAGTGTCTAGCTGCAGCCAATTTTCTAATTCAATTTCCGACATCCATTTTTTTTCAAAATCACTGTACTGCTCTTCGGTATAATTAAATTTAGAAAGGAGAATTTCTTTATGACTTATTTTACTACGCTTTAACGCCCAATATTGATCAAACGACAACTCAGAAGCAGGAACTAATGATTGGAACAACTGATACAGTCTTGATCGGGAATCTATTAAAGTGCCATCAAGGTCAAAAAAAATATTCATATTACTTTTTATTTTTTTTCATGTACTCGAACTCTTCCCTGAGCCCTTCTTCTAAAGAAGTTTCATGGGGTAACAAAAGGGCATTCATTTTTGAACTATCAAATACAAAATCCCTTCCTTTTTTTTCAACAGGTATCTTTTCTATTATTACCTCTTTGTTTGAAATCTGTGTTATTATATTCACCAAATCATTGATCGAAATAGAACGGTTTCCGACTAAGTTGATAACTCCTGTATCTTTTAGATGAATAGAGTTGATAATAGCTTTAACAATATCTTTAATATAAATAAAAGAGCGTAACTCTTCTCCTGTACCCCAAATCTGAACAGGCTTTCCCGATAAAATATTATGAATTGTTGCGGGAATTATTTTTTGATAAGCTTCTTCACCCGGACCATACACATGCCCTATCCTTAAGATTTGAACGGATTTATTATTTTCTTTTCCCCAACTTTCTACCATCTTTTCTGAATACAATTTAGAATGGCCATAGAGTGAAGCCGGTTTTTCTAAAGTGTCTTCAGAAATAATGTTCTCATTATCATAAACGTCAAGTGTACTAAGGTAAATGAATTTTTTTAGATGAGGTAAAGCTGCATTTAATAATTTTTCTGTGTGAAATATATTTGAATTAGATGATTGAATGTTATTTGCTTCACTTCCTTTTTTAGGTGTGAAAGCTCCGGCATGAATGATCGTATCAATGTTCTGCAAACCATTTTTTAAGAAAAAATCGCTTTCAAACTGATAGTTGTTGTGCAACAGATAGGTGCACTCTGTTATTGGTTGAGAGGTTAAGCAGACTATATTTTCTTTACCGTATCTTTCAATCAGGTGTGAAAGCAGGTGTTTTCCTATAAATCCCGAAGCTCCAGTTAAAAGTAACATTTACAAATTTTTTATTCGTTGCTGTATCTGAGTATCCGTCATTAGCTTGGGTTGAGTATCCATGCCTCTTAACCACAATAATCCGTCCTGTAAGGGGTTTATTTTTTTATTTAATTGTGGAAACTCATTATATAAAGCAATGTCTTTAAATATTTCAGGCATATTCAATCCCGCTTCGGTAAAAAATAATACCGTAGTAAAGAATCTTGAAATATTTATTTCTGTAGGATTGGGAACACCATTTTTATCATAAGCCATATCTACTCCAAAAATTCCATGAGGTTTATCTGAAACGGCCTTGATCGTGGCTATTGATATTCTGTCTACCTCAGGATCCGAATAGGTCTGACCTACTTTTGTGACCCCTGTAACACCGGAAACAGTTCTGTTCCCATGAGTCCATCCTTTTCTCAATCTTGTTTGGGCGACTACCAATTCACCTTCATGCCAAA
Source organism: Chryseobacterium arthrosphaerae (assembly GCF_001684965.1). Taxonomy (NCBI): domain Bacteria; kingdom Pseudomonadati; phylum Bacteroidota; class Flavobacteriia; order Flavobacteriales; family Weeksellaceae; genus Chryseobacterium; species Chryseobacterium arthrosphaerae. Next base: position 571,666 of record NZ_MAYG01000012.1, read on the forward strand.
TGGAAAGCCATGTTACGGTATCCGGAGTCAGCATTTCTGCAGCCACAAAGTCTCCCCATCCATGATATCGGTCGATCCACCCTTTTGCAAAAGAAAAGTCATTGGTAGGGAGGGCTCCTTTACCGCCTCCTCCAATAGATGAAGCTCTTAACCATATATTTCCATCTTTGTCTCCTAAATCTGAAAAAGCTTTTTTAAGATCATCCTCATTATTGATCATGATGTTTCCGGGTACTGTTACACCAGCTTCTCTGCATTTCAAATAGGTTTTATATTTATGAACGCAGGTATCAATAACTTCATGAGACGGCATAAACGTTTTGGTACCGGCAGAATGAATATCTTCTCTGATCATAGAGGCGTGATAAATCTCCAGATCATTTTGAAAGTGTATCAAATCAGGTTTTTCCTGATTCAGTATTTGTAATAATGATGTTTTATAATCGGGTTGGTTGGCATAAGGTATATAAGATACTTCATGAGCATTGGAAAGAATAAGGTCTGTAGGCTCACTGCCCATGCCGATTATTCTCTCCTTTTTAGAACTTCGGAGAAGAGAGTTGATAACTCCTTCAGAGGGAGCGCCGCCTGCACCGGCAATTAGTATTTTAATCATTCTATGAGTTTTTGAAAATCTTGATAATCTCTTATATAATCGTCTTCAGTATACGGCAGAGATGCTAAACATAAAAGTACAGCATTATGTGAAAACTTAATGTCTCTCCATACCAGTTTGGGAATATATATGCCTTTAGACGGATTGTTCAGAATAAAAGTTTCTTTGTGGCCATCTTTATTTTCTGTATTAAATTCTATGATACCTGAAACAGCAAATATTAATTGTTCAAGATTTTTATGTGCATGGCCTCCTCTTATTACATCTTGTGGGGTATAATAAGTCCAGTATACACGTTTAACTTCAAAAGGTATATTTTTTAAATTTTCAGCGACAGTAATGAAACCTAATGAAGAATCACCTATTTTTTCTAAATCAAAATATTGAACTTTTTCCATTAAACAATTTATTTTACAATATAATTAAAATCAGGTCTGATAATTCCGGGCAATACATTAATATTTTTACCCATTTTCACATTTTCAATTTCAAAGCCTATTATTTCATTGGCGACATACAGAGGGATTCTCTGATCCTCACCAAACATGAGTTTGAAATAATAATTACCTGTATTGAGAAGGTGTGGCGGGATTTCAAATTCTACAATATATTCTTTTTTCTGAGAGTCATTTTGAGTGGTGATAGGAGCTCCGGTATGAAAAACTACAGCTTCTTCATAGGTTCTCAGTTCAAAAGTGGTGTCAATATTGATATTCTCTTTGAAATTATAAAATCTAAGCAGGATTTTAATCCCTGATTCAATGTCTAAAAACTGTCCTTTTGTAGGCTTAACGGAAAATTCTAAAATTCTGATATTTTCATTTCCTAAAGCTGTCTCCAAAGGACCTTCATGAAGGTAACTTGATTGTTTTTCAGAGCTTTTCTGATATTCTGCAATAGTATCCAAAATACCTCCACTATATGACAGCTGCCCTTGATGTAGCAAAATTCCTGATGAGCAAAGCTCTTTTATGGCAGTCATATTATGACTTACAAATAAAATGGTTCTTCCTTCTCCTTTGGTAACATCATTCATTTTGCCAAGACATTTTTTCTGAAAGTCAGCATCCCCCACAGCCAATACCTCGTCAACGATTAATATTTCTGATTCTAAATGTGCTGCTACAGCAAATGCAAGGCGTACATACATTCCGGAAGAATATCTCTTGACAGGAGTATCAATATATCTTTCAACACCGGAAAAGTCTACAATTTCATCAAACTTTCTCTTGATCTCCTTTCTTGTCATTCCAAGAATAGCTCCATTCAGAAAGACATTTTCCCGTCCCGTCATTTCAGGATGAAAACCTGTTCCTACTTCCAGCAATGATGCAATTCTTCCATGGCTGTATATTTTACCGGTTGTGGGTTTGGTGACTTTACTCAGGAGCTTCAGCAATGTTGATTTCCCGGCACCATTTCTTCCGATGATTCCTACAGCATCTCCTTGCTTAACTTCAAAGTTGATATCACGAAGAGACCATACATATTCAGAATCTCCCTTGGTGGTTCTGTCATTGGCTTCACCAATCTTCAGATAGGGATCTTCTTTTCCTCTTACTTTATGCCAGAATCTGTTGAGGTCATGGGAAAGAGTACCTGTTCCGACTTGTCCCAGACGGTATTGTTTTGATATATTTTCTGCTTTTAAAGCCAGCATATTTAAATGATTTAAAATTAATAAGAAAGTTTCTCAATAAATGCTATACAGTATCCATAAAGCTTTTTTCAACCTTATTGAATACGACGATTCCTGTCATTAAAAGAATGAGAATAATCACCGTACTGATTCCAAGCATGGCAGGAGAGAAGTCTCCCGCCCCAATCCATGCATATTTAAAGCATTCAAAGATACCCGTTAAAGGATTATAATATGCCAGTTTTTTAAAGAATCCCGGTAATGAAGATACCGGATAAATGACAGGGGTGGCATACATGTATAAGCTAACCCCAAAACCTAACAGCATCGCCAGATCCTTATATTTTGTAGTAAGTGAAGAAAATATCATGCCTACTCCCAGAGCAAAAAGTGCCATTAAGAATATAAGGAACGGAGTGGCAAGAATCCAGATATTAGGATGAACTTCTCCTTTATTCAGATAATACGCCCATACAAGAATGAATAACAGAAACTGTACCCCAAATCTCATAAGGTTGGAGAGAACAATGGAGAGTGGAGTAACCAGCCTCGGAAAATAAACTTTTCCAAAGATTCCTGCATTTCCTGTAAATGTAGACGATGTAGCCAGTAAAGAGGATGAAAAATAATTCCAAAGAGTAACACCAGCAAGGTAAAAAAGCAGTGGTGGTGCCCCATCGGTAGGTAATTTTGCAATTCTTCCAAAAATGACCAGATATACGATGGTTGTTAAAATAGGATTGATAAAAAACCATATAGGTCCTAAAATGGTCTGTTTAAAGCTGGATACAAAATCTCTCTTTACAAACATATAAACAAGATCTTTGTATCTCCAGACTTCTTTTAGCTTCAGGTCAAACAACGAATGATCAGCATCAATCGTTTCAGTCCACTTCTGTTGTGGTTCATTCATCTGTGTAAGTTTTTTGCAAATTTATAATAATTAATCTTACTGTATTTTTGAGGTTATGAATTTTATTTCAAATAAAAACCAAAAAGCAACAACTAATATATTGATATTTGCTGTTATAAACAAAACTATTGGCTATAAAGCCAATAGTGTGCGGATTTTATAAATTGTATTTACTATTTTTCTATAAGCTGCTTCAGATATTCACCATACCCGCTTTTTCCGTATTTAGTGGCAGTTTCCAGAAGTTTTTCTTCATTGATGAATTTATTTCTGAAAGCAATTTCCTCAATACATCCGATTTTGAATCCCTGTCTTTTTTCAATAACACTTACGAATTCTGAAGCGTCATGAAGGGAATCAAAAGTTCCGGTATCCAGCCATGCGGTACCTCTGTCCAGAACGGCTACTTCAAGCTTTCCTTTGTTTAAATAAACATTGTTGATATCGGTAATTTCAAGTTCTCCTCTTGCAGAAGGTCTGATGTTTTTGGCAATCTCCACTACAGTGTTATCATAGAAATATAAACCGGGAACAGCATAGTTGGATTTTGGCTTTAAGGGCTTTTCTTCGATAGAAACCGCCTTCAGTTCTTTGTCGAATTCTACCACTCCGTATCTTTCAGGGTCTGCCACATGATAGGCAAAAACGACGCCTCCGTCCGGATTGGTTTTGTTTTTCAGTAAAGTTCCCATTTCGGAACCATAGAAAATATTGTCTCCTAAAACCAGGGCGGCAGAATCGCTGCCAATGAATTGGTCTCCCAATATAAATGCCTGGGCTAACCCGTCTGGGCTTGGCTGTACAACATACTCGATGTTGCATCCTATTTGGGAGCCATCTCCTAAAAGTTTGATAAATCCTTCCTGGTCGTGGGGAGTGGTAATAATTAAAATATCCTTGATGCCCGCTAAAAGAAGCGTGGAAAGTGGATAGTAGATCATAGGCTTATCGTAAACAGGCATTAATTGCTTACTTACTGCGATCGTTAGAGGGTAAAGTCTTGTTCCGGATCCTCCGGCTAATATTATTCCTTTCATTGTGTGTGAATTACGCCAATTTTCATTTGCGTGTTATATTGATCGTTATTTTGTGACTGGAGTGATGTTGTTTTTCGCTTTTCTCAATAATGGAGATCTAGCTATATTGTTTGTTGTAATATTCCTGGTAATTTCCTGAAGTTACGTTTTCCAGCCATTCTTTATTTTCCAGATACCATTCAATGGTTTTTCCTAATCCTTCTTCAAAAGTTACGGAAGGTTTCCATCCTAAGTCTTTATTCAATTTTGTAGCATCAATCGCGTAGCGCTTGTCGTGTCCTGGTCTGTCTTTCACAAAAGTGATCAGTTTTTCAGAATAGCCTTCCGGTTTTCCAAGCTTAGCGTCCATTTGTCTGATAAGTTCTTTTACCAGATCAATATTCTGCCATTCGTTGAATCCGCCGATATTATACGTTTCTCCGGTTTTTGCTTCATTGAATATCTGGTGGATGGCTCTTGCGTGGTCGATTACAAATAACCAGTCTCTGGTGTATTTTCCGTCACCATAGATTGGTAAAGGTCTTTCATTGATGATATTTGAAATACAAAGAGGAATCAGCTTTTCCGGGAAATGATTTGGTCCGTAGTTATTGGAACAGTTGGATACGATGAAAGGCATTCCGTAAGTGTTTCCGTAAGCTCTTACCAGGTGATCCGAAGCTGCCTTTGATGCGGAATAGGGTGATTGTGGATCATACGGTGTGGTTTCTAAAAAGAATCCGGTTTCACCTAAGCTGCCATATACTTCATCTGTAGAAACATGGTAGAATAAGTTGGTTCTTTTTTCATCAGGAAATCTGCCGTGGGTATGATCAGGATTCAGGGTCCAGAACTCTTTACAAAGATTAAGAAGATTGGCTGTCCCGTTTACATTGGTGTTGATAAAAGCCATCGGATCAGTAATACTTCGGTCTACATGGCTTTCTGCAGCTAAATGTATTACTGCATCCGGGTTATATTTTTCGAAAACTTTTCTGAGTTCTTCGGGCTGGGTAATATCTGCTTTTTCGAAAACATAATTAGGTTCATTTTCAATGTCCTTCAGGTTTTCAAGATTTCCGGCATAGGTAAGGGCATCAAGGTTGATGATGGTTGTGTCCGGATTGTTTTTTACGAATTCTCTTACAACATGAGAGCCAATAAATCCGGCTCCTCCTGTGATGATAATATTTTTCATTTATTTATTTTGAGATGGTCTTTCTTCCTATACTTTTATAATGAAATCCGTTTTGTTCGGGGATTTCCAGCGGATACATATTTCTGCCGTCAAAAATGACCTTGTTCTTCATTTTTTTAGCCATAAGTTCAAAATTAGGATTTTTGAATTCAGGCCATTCTGTTGCAATGAACAATGCGTCCACGTCTTCCAGTGCATCATACATTCCTTTGGCATACTGTATCTGATCTCCGAGTAACTTTTGAACATTACTTTCTGCAACGGCATCATAAGCTACAATTTGGGCGCCTTTTTCCAGTAATAGTGCAATATTATCCAAAGAAGAAGCTTCTCTGATGTCATCTGTATTAGCCTTAAAAGCCAGTCCCCACATGGCAATTTTCTTTCCTTCGATATTTCCGCCAAAGTATTTTTCAATTTCAGAAACTAAAATGACTTTCTGGGTGGTATTTACTTTTTCAGTGGCTTCAAGAATCTGGAAATTGAAATCTTCCTGTTTGCCGGATTTTATAAGCGCTTTTACATCTTTAGGAAAACAGCTTCCTCCGTATCCGATCCCGGGAAATAAAAATCTGTGCCCGATTCTGTCATCGCTACCCATTCCTAGTCTTACTTTATCCACATCCGCCCCTACTTTTTCACAGTAATTGGCAATTTCATTCATAAAGGTAATCTTTACAGCTAAAAATGAGTTGGCCGCATATTTGGTGAGTTCGGACGATTTTTCATCCATGAAAATGATCGGAATTCCGGTGTTGGTAAAAGGCTGGTAGATCTTAGACATAATATCCTTTGCCCTTTCTGAGCTTGCCCCTACCACCACTCTTGACGGGTTCATAGAATCCTCCACCGCAAAGCCTTCTCTGAGGAATTCAGGATTGGAAACAACATCAAAAGCAATTTTTGTTTTAGCGGATATGGTTTCCCTTACTCTGTCTGCGGTTCCTACCGGAACGGTACTTTTATTAACGATGACTTTGTATTCGGTCATCATCTCTCCAATATTATTGGCAACCTGAAGTACATAGGAAAGATCTGCTGATCCGTCTTCTCCCGGAGGAGTGGGTAAGGCCAGATAGATGACCTCACTTTTATCTAATGCTTCCTTCAGATTGGTGGTGAAAAATAATCTTTCAGACTGGATGTTTCTCAGAAACATTTCTTCAAGGTTCGGCTCATAGATGGGAACAATGCCGTTTTTCATACCTTCTACTTTCTTTTCATCAATATCAACACAGTATACTGAATTGCCAAGTTCTGCAAGCGTAGTTCCTGTAACTAGTCCTACATAACCTGTTCCTACAATCGTTATATTCAAAATGTTTGTTTTAAAATTCTAAAGACAAAAATAATAAAAATACTTTCACTTACTCCTTTAATTTATTGTAAATGAATCCTTCTCTATTTACTTGATAATAAGATTATTTTGTGTTTTTAGAAAAAAAGCGTATATTTGCAATGGATTTACGGAAAAAATGGGAAGGCTTCGCAAGAAAGCCTTTTTTCGTACTGTAAATCAAGATAAAAATATATGGAGTTTAGAAAAAGAATTGAAGAATTATTAAATGAATTCCTTGAGACCAGAAAAGATCTGTTTCTGATTGATCTTAAAATTTCTGCAGGGGATGATATTACAGTGATTTTAGATGGTGACCATGGAGTTTCATTGCAGGATTGCCTTGATGCAAGCCGTGCTATTGAATTCAATATGGACCGTGAAGAGCATGACTTCAGCCTTCAGGTAATGTCTGCAGGATTGAGCGAGCCATTGGTGACCCCAAGACAGTTCAATAAAAATATAGGAAGAGAGATTGAAGTAATGTTGGATGATTCTTCTAAAATTGAAGGGGAATTGTCAAAAGTAGATGAGGAAAAGATCACACTTATTCTGCGCTACCGAAAACCAAAAGATATCGGAAAGGGAAAAGTGGATGTGGAAGAGGAGAAAGAGATTTCTTACTCTGAGATCAAAAAAGCATTAGTAGTAATTAAATTTTAAAAAAGAAAAAAGAATAGATGGATAATATAGCGTTGATTGAATCCTTTGGTGATTTTAAAGACGAAAAAGGGATCAGTAAGATTGATCTTATGGCAATTATTGAAGATTCACTGAAGACCCTTTTGAGAAAAAGGTTCGATTCAGATGATCATTTCGATGTGATTGTAAACCCGGATAAAGGAGATTTTCAGATATTTTTGAATAAAACTATTGTAGAGGATGAAATGTCTGAAGATGATGATTTGGAAATTGAAATTTCTGAAGCAAAGAAGATTGATCCTACCTTTGAAGTAGGTGAGGACTTTACAATGGAAATTCCTGTTGCGCAGTTAGGAAGAAGAAACATTCTTACCCTTAAGCAGATTTTGGCAACAAAGCTTCAGGAGCACAATAATGCAATGCTGTACGAACAGTTTAGAGATAAAATTGGTGAAATCGTGGTCGGAGAAATCCACCATATCCGTCACAAGCATGTAATTTTGCTGGATGATGAAGGAAACGAATTCATCTTACCAAAAGAAAACCAGATCCCATCCGATTTCTTTAAAAAGGGTGAGAATATCAGAGCTATTGTTGAAACAGTAGATTTTAAAGGTTCTAAACCACAGATTATTATTTCCAGAACTGCACCTAAGTTCCTTGAGAAGTTATTAGAGCTGGAAATTCCTGAGATCCAGGACGGAACCATTATCCTGAAGAAGGTAGTGAGAATTCCTGGTGAAAAGGCGAAGATTGCAGTAGATGCTTATGATGACAGAATTGATCCTGTAGGAGCTTGTGTTGGGGTAAAAGGATCCAGAATTCACGGCGTTGTAAGAGAGTTGAGAAATGAAAACATCGATGTTATTCAGTGGTCTAAAAACCCTGAGATCTTGGTGAAGAGAGCATTAGGAAACGTTACCATTAACAAAATTGAAATCAATGAGGAGACCAACTATGCATTAGTATATACTCCGGTTGAAGAAATTTCTAAAGTAATCGGAAAACAAGGTCAGAATATCAGACTGGCTTCTTGGTTGACAGGATATGAGATTGATGTATACAGAGAGTCCAGCGAGGATGATGATGTTGAATTGAAAGAATTCAATGATGATATCGAGCAGTGGATTTTGGATGAGTTTAAGAAAGTAGGACTTACGACTGCAAAATCAGTATTGGATAAAGAAACTGAGAGTCTTTTAAATATGGTTGACCTTGAGGAAGAAACAATTGAAGAGGTTAAACGTATTCTGAGAGAAGAATTTGAAGATTAAGATTTTAGAAATAAATTTTAATAAACAGTAAAAAAGAAATACTTTAATTTTAAAAATTAAAAAACAGTAAATAATATAGATGCCAAAAATTAGATTAAATAAAGCGGTTAAGGAATTCAACATTTCGATGTCCAGATTAGTAGAGTTTTTACAGTCAAAGGGTTTCGAGGTTGAAAGCAATCCTAACGCTCAATTGGAAGAATCGGCATATTCTGCATTGGAGGCTGAGTTTGCTAAAGACGGCGAACAAAGAAAGGCTTCCCATGAGGTGGTGATCACTAAAGTTCCGGAAGAAAAACTGGAAATTGAAGAGAAGAAAACCCCTGAAGTGATAAGAGCTAAAGCAAATAAACCAGAAACTAGAATTTTAGGTAAAATAGACTTAGAGCCTAAGAAACCTGAAGTTGAAGAAACTCCTGCAGCTCCTGTGGCACCTGTGGCTACACCGGTTGAAGAGAAGAAAGAAGAAATTGTGAAAGAAGAGCAACCGGAAGTAAAAGCAGCTCCTGAAAAACAGGAATTTAAAGTTTTGGATAAAATTGATTTGTCTCAAATAGAATCTAGAAACAGACCTGTGAAAAAAGACAAACCAAAAATGGAGGAGAAAAAAGAAGAAGTAAAACCAGTGGAACCAGTGAAAGAAACTCCAAAGCCAGCTGTAGCGGAAGAGAAAAAAGTGGAAACTCCAAAAGTTGAGGCTGAGCCTGAATCGCAGGAACCACAGAAAATTGAGACGGTATATCAGAAACTTGACGGTCCGAAGATCGTAGGTGAAAAGATCGACCTTACTCAGTTTGCTCCAAAACCAGGTGCTGGTGCAAAAAAGAAAAGAAAGAGAATTGAAAAACCAGGCGGAGGTCAGAATAACCAGGGCCAGGGTGGAAACAATCAAAACTCTGGAAATAATCAAGGTGGACAAGGTGGAAACCGTCAGCACAATAATAACGGTGGACAAGGCGGAAACCGTCAGGGCCAGGGTGGACAAGGAAACCGTCCACAAGGTCAGGGAGGTCAAGGTGGAAACCGTTTCGGAAATAACCAGGGTGGCCAGGGCGGAAACCGTCAGGGTGGTCAAGGTGGTGGCTTCAAAAAAGGAGGCCAGAACAACAGACCTGGACAAAGAGTTATGCCGGTTGAATTAACTGATGAACAAGTTAAAAATCAGATCAAGGAAACCTTAGAAAAGCTTACTAATAAAGGAGGTAAATCTAAATCTGCAAAACACAGAAAGGATAAAAGAACTTTCCGTAGAGAACAGGACGAACGTCAGCAGGAGCTTGAAGCGCAAGACAGAACGCTTAAAGTAACCGAATTCATCACAGTAGGTGAATTGGCCAGTTTGATGAACGTTTCTCCAACTGAAGTAATCTCTGCCTGTTTCTCACTTGGCGTCATGGTAACCATGAACCAGAGACTGGAAGCTGATACCTTATTATTGGTAGCAGATGAATTCGGTTATAAAATTGAGTTCTCTGATGCAGATCTTGAAGATACAGATGCAGAAGATGAAATCGATACTGAAGAAAGCTTAGTGTCAAGAGCCCCTGTAGTTACTGTAATGGGACACGTTGACCACGGTAAAACTTCATTACTGGATTATATCAGAAAAACGAACGTAATTGCAGGTGAGTCCGGAGGGATTACCCAGCATATCGGTGCTTATAATGTGAAACTGGAAAACGGTCAGAGAATTACATTCTTAGATACACCGGGTCACGAAGCCTTTACGGCGATGAGAGCAAGAGGTGCTCAGATCACAGATATTGCGATTATCGTAATTGCTGCCGATGATGATGTGATGCCACAGACAAAAGAGGCAATTGCTCACGCACAGGCTGCGGGAGTGCCAATGATTATCGCGATCAACAAAGTAGATAAGCCGAATGCAAACCCTGACAATATCCGTCAGCAGTTATCAGGTTTAAATCCGCCGGTTCTTGTAGAAGAATGGGGAGGAAATGTGCAGGCGCAGGAAATTTCAGCGAAGTTTGGTAATAATGTAGATGTATTGCTGGAGAAAGTTTTATTACAGGCAGAAATGCTTGAATTGAAAGCTAATCCTGATCGTTCGGCAAATGGAGTGGTTATCGAAGCATCTTTAGATAAAGGAAGAGGATATGTAGCAACAATGTTGGTACAAACCGGGACCTTAAGAGTCGGAGATTATGTAGTAGCAGGTAAAAACCACGGTAAAGTAAAAGCATTGCTTGATGAAAGAGGGAAAAACCTTGCGGAAGCAGGTCCTTCAATTCCTGCAACAATCTTAGGTCTGGACGGAGCACCTACAGCAGGGGATAAATTCCGTGTTTATACCGACGAAAGTGAAGGTAAGGCTATTGCCAATAAGAGAGAACAGCTACAGAGAGAACTTTCTATCAGAACGAAGAAACACACAACCCTTGAAGAATTGGGTAGACGTATTGCTTTAGGAGAATTCAAAGAATTGAATATTATCCTTAAAGGTGACGTGGATGGTTCTGTTGAAGCACTTTCTGATCAGTTACAAAGATTGTCAACAGAAGAAATCAGCGTGAAAATCCTTCACTCAGGGGTAGGACAGATCACTGAATCTGATATCAACTTAGCGGCAGCATCAGATGCCATCATCATCGGATTCAACGTAAGAGCCGGTGCGAATGCAAAAGAACTTGCAGACCGTGAGGAAATTGAGATCAGAACATACTCTGTAATCTATAAAGCTATCGATGAAGTAAAAGAAGCGATGGAAGGAATGCTTTCTCCGGAAATTCAGGAGCAGGTAATTGGTAACGTTGAGATCCGTGAAGTATTCAAGATTTCTAAAGTGGGTTCAATTGCCGGATGTATGGTTCTTACCGGAAAAGTTACAAGACAGTCGAAAGTACGTCTGTTGAGAGACGGAATCGTGAAATTCGATGGAGAATTGGAAAGCTTGAAGCGTTTCAAAGATGATGTGAAGGAAGTAACAAAAGGTTACGAATGTGGATTGAACCTGAAAGGGTATAACGATATCGAAATCGGAGATATTCTTGAAGTTTACGAAGAAGTAGCAGTTAAGAAAAAGTTGAAATAATACTTTTAACATATGATGAAACCCGGCGCCTCATTGAGGCGCCGGGTTTATTTTTTTACAATAACTTTTAATGTTTTCTTTTCTTCTTAATTCTGATTCATAAAGTTGACAAGCTTGATTAAATCTTCATCCCTGTCAAATTTTATTTTGTTGGATTTGCAGAAGTCATTTAAGCTATCTTTCTTATCCGGGAACAATTCAATGATGTCTTTTTGATTTCTCGGCTTCTTGATCAAACCTTTTTCCGTTTTAATGTAATATACAGCAGGTAAAGTTCTGAAGTTGGCAGGTCGCTCACTTGCGTATGAATTAGTAGCCGGTACAACATCTGTGAATTTGGTCTTGATCTTTTTATACAGACTGTTTTTGCCGTTCACCAATTCAAAAAAATACCCGTTTAGTTCATCCGAAGTCTGAAGCATTACGATGGTTTGTTTAGGAGAGGCAATCTCAATCCTGGAGAAATCTGCCGTTTTTGGAAGTACCTGAACTTCTCCGTTTTTCTTAAATTCTACTTCATCAGTGTAGCTGTTATAACGTACAGGAACCTGCTCGTAATTAGCCGCAATTTTGGCATTGGAGAATTCTTTTCCAATATAGGGAGAGTCCCCTGCAATCTCTTCGTATTTAAATGTCTTACCCGTAGTAGACTTGATTCCGTCAAATACCGACTGTGCTCCTGTAGCCCCATTTACTGAAAGTGTGTTCTGTGCAAAGCTTAAGGTAAAAGTAGCTAGAGCGAATGTGGTTAAAATTGTTTTTTTCATACTCTAAATTTATGAATTTTTAGTTTTGGTTTCAAAAGTATAAAAAATATTATTTTCAAAGAGTTGATGAGTCTCTTTTTTTGCTTTAGCAGACATATTTTTTTAAATAATAGATAAAACAATAAAAATTGATATGATTTTTTTGGGTTTTGTCTTTAAAACGGCTATATGGCTGAAAATTAGAGCGATTGTAATTTAGATTTATTATAAATAATTTTTTTTCAGTTGATTAAAAAGTATTAAAACAAGCGTTTTGTGAAGTTTGTTTTAAATTTTAACAATTAAATCAAGTTTAAAATTATGAATTTCTTTATATATGTAGTGCTGATGTTGTTATATTGTGAATATGTCCATAAGTTGTGAATGTGAAAAATTTGCCAGTATTAATATTTATTAACATATTTGCTCCTAAAATATATTAAAATTTGTTAATATGAATGTTAAACTACGTGTATTAACGGCTGGTGTACTGTTTTTTACAGGACAAGCTGTATTTGCTCAGGAAAATGACTCTAAGGACAAAAAGGACAAGGAGACGAAAATTGAGGAAGTAGTTGTTTTAGGATATAGTAAGACAGCTACAAAAGCAAAAACTACGAGTTCTTCAGTTACAGTTGGTGCTGAAACTTTAGAAAACAGACCTAACATCTCTGTTCTGAATTCAATTCAGGGAACAGCTCCAGGTATTGTGGTTAACTCTGCATCTGGTTCCCCAGGTTCAGGAAAGTTCAATATCCTAATTAGAGGTATGAGTTCATTGAACGGTTCTACGGATCCTCTATATGTAGTAGACGGTGTTATTACCTCAGGATCTCAGTTTAGAAACCTGAACTCTTATGATATTGAAACTTTCAGTATTCTAAAAGATGCTCAGGCTACTGCTATCTATGGTAACAGAGCTGCTAACGGGGTTGTTGTAATTACTACAAAAGGAGGTAAATTTAATTCTGGCTTAAGAGTATCTTATGATGCATTGACATCATTCAATTATATGCCTAAGCCTGATTATAACATGTCAAACGCTAAGCAACTATTACAATTTCAGTTTGATATCGGCGGTGGATATGGTAGTACTTTAACACAAGATAAAATTGATAACTGGGCTACAGATACAGATTGGAATAAACAATTTACTCGTGTAGGGGCATCTCAACAACACAATTTAGCAATAACCGGAGGGGGAGAAAATATCAATAACTTTTTCTCTTTAGGATATCTGGATAGTGAAGGTATTGTGAGATCTACAGATTTTAAGAGATTCACATTGAGAAATAACCTTAATGGGAAATCTAAAGATGGGAAATTGACTTTCAGTGCAATTATGGGACTTGGTTACTCTAAGAGACATCAGTTGGATGATGAAACCAATGGAGCGATTAACGGAAACGTAATTCAAAACCCATTATTTGGAGGAGTGCTTTCTCCATCATATGTAGCTCCATCTCCTTATGCAAACGGAAGAGAATTATTTAATGCTATCGGAACCAATAGTGCAGGAAACAGACAATGGGTCCTTCAGGATAATATTAATGGAGGTATTCAAAACAGGTTTACCGAATTGAGTATATCTGCTAACGCTAACGTAAACTATAAAATTACAGATTGGTTAAGCGTAGGAAACAGAACAGGAATTGAGTATAAAGAATATGAAAGAACCTTTGCAAGATCACCTCTTGGTTACCTTGCGATATCTGTAGCAACCGGACAGGGTGCAAAATATGGAGGGTTTGAAACATTCGATACCACTCAGGATCTTACTTACAACAGTATTACGAATATTACATTCAATAAATCTTTTGGAGATCATACAATTTCAGCAGCGGCTTATATGGATTACATCAAAGTTCATGTTAACCGTAATGCTCAAACACAAAATGGTTTGAATCCATTACAATGGGCATTCGGAGCTGGAACAGGATATATTCCATTTAACCCTGATACACCAAATATTTACAGACCAACTGTATTAGCTGAAAAAACAACAGCTGGAACTTTAGCATACTTCGGAACATTAGATTACGACTATAAAGATAAGTACGGAGTAAGTGGGGTTGTAAGAAGAGATGGATCTTACCGTTTCCTTCCTACAAACAGATGGGAAACTTTCTGGTCAGTAGCTGGTAGATGGAATATCGATAAAGAAGAATTCATGGCTGATTCTGGATTCAGATTATTAAAATTAAGAGCTTCCATTGGTACTACAGGTAACCAGAACTTAGGAATCGCAGCTAATAATCAAAACCCATTGGCTTTACTTCCAAATAACTTCCTAGATAGATATAATGGTATTTCCGGGTATCAAAACCTTCTTGGATATAACTTCGTTAACCTTTCTAACCCATATTTAAGATGGGAGCAGGTAAAACAAACGAATGTTGGGGTTGACTTTAATTATAAAGGAATTGTTGAAGGTAGCTTTGACTATTATCAGAAAAGAACATCAAGAATGTTCAACGATCTTCAGAGATCTGCCGTTACAGGGTATTGGTCTATAAGAGGAAACGACGGAGTTCTTGATAATAAAGGGGTTGAAGGTTTGATCAGATTTAATGCTATCAGAAATGAAAATACAAAACTATCTATTTTTGTAAACGGTGCATACAACTCGAACAAGATCGTATCCATGAGCAACGAAGATCTTTCTGATGATGTAGTTAATGCTATCGGAGGCCCTGCTGGACAATATCATTTATATCCTTATGTAGGAGTAAATCAAGCTAATGGTAATATGCAGTTCCTTGATATCAACGGAAATATTACAGAAGATCCACAACCTTCAGACAGAAGATTAACAGGTAAATCTCGTTTTGCTAAATTTACAGGTGGTTTTGGATTCAACTTCCAGCATAAAGGATGGTTCTTAGATACTTTATTCTCTTTCCAACAAGGAGGTTGGATCTATGATAACTTATATCAGTGGGTAATGAATCCGAACTATGCAGCTAATAATATCAACGTTTCTGCAGACTTATTAAATGCTTGGACACCGGATAACACCAATACAAATGTTCCTAGCGTAGAGGCGGATAATACTGGTAGAGATGGATCGTCAGATAGATTTCTATATAAGTCAGATTTCATAAGACTTAAGAATGTATCCTTAGGATATTCTTTCACTAAGAATCAATTAGGCAACTTGCCAATTAGAGGAGTTAAAGTATTTGTTCAGGCGGAAAACCTTTATACTTGGACAAGTTGGAAAGGTTTTGACCCAGAGCCTGTTACTACTTATTCATTAAATGTATATCCAAACCCTAGAACAGTGTCGGTAGGATTAAATGTTGATTTTTAATAGAAAATAATTATGAAAAGAATTATAAATACAGTATTAATTGTAGCAACCTTATCAGCAGCAGGATTTACGTTGAATAGCTGTCAGGATGCATTAGATATTAAGCAGGCAGGAGAGTTAGAGGATAAAGAACTCTATACCACTGTTTCTAATTTGAATGAGGCTCTATACGGTGGAGTTTACGGACAGATTGATCCAATTGATGAAATATATTTTACTGCGGTATTTACTGATGAGGTAAAACCAGGTAGTGGTAGCGGTGGACAGGAGTATGAAATCCATAGATTTTTCCTGGATCCTTCTTCTCCAATTGTTGGAGGTGGAGGTATCAGTACCCAAACTAGTGACGGGATTTGGCGTAATCACTATAGAGTGATTAACAGAATCAACAGATTATTAGAAGGAGCAAAAAATGTTAAACCTGCGGCAAATGAGGTAAATACCTATAATGGAATCCTTGCGCAGGCTAGAGCAATGAGAGCTTATTGCTATATGCAGTTAGAAGCATATTTTTCTACAGATATGAAAGATCCTAATGCTTTAGGAGTTATTTTGTTAAAAGATATACCTGCCAGTGATGCAAAACTGCCAAGAGCTACTAATAAAGAAGTATACGACTTTATTAACGCAGATCTGGATTATGCAAGAGGTATATTATCTTACTCAACAAGTACAAGAAGATATGTGATTGATAAAGCTTTTGTAAATGCAGTGTCAGCACGTTTCAATTTATATAGAGGGGAAAATGCTTTAGCTAAACAATATGCGCAAGATGTAATTACTAATGCCGGTTTAACGCTTACACCTGCAACGCCATTAACTGGTAATAATCCAAATGCAGGGCCTGCCGCTAATCCTGGAGTAGCATCTGGGCCATACACGTTTCCTTTTGTAGGTACTAGCAATTGGAGTATAGCGTTCTATGGTGGTACCGCTCCAGCTAACGGAAATGGTACCGTTGGTGGATCTTTCAACCCATATAGAAGAATGTGGGCTGATACTGATAATGGAGAGGTTATTTTCTCATTAAACAGACTTCCGTTAGGAGCAGGCTTACCTATTGGAGAAAGGTTTAATACTAATGGGTCTACCGTATCTGGAGTTCCAATGTGGTTCTTAGGAAGAAACTTGTTCAATCTAATATATGACCCGGCTGTAGACAAAGGAGATATCAGAAGATATACATACATTGATCCTACTTCGGTAATAAATGCAGCTGCTACTAATCCTACTTCAGATAGATTGGTAATTGATAAATATCCTGGTAAAGTAAGTACAGCAACAAGAAATGACATTAAGGTATTCAGATTATCTGAAATGAAATTTATTTTAGCTGAAGCTGAAGTAGCGGCTGGAAATCTTACCGCAGCACATGATTTGATCCAAGAAGTAAGAGTTGCAAGAAATTACTTAGGTACAGCTACAACTCCTACCTATACAAATGCTCAGTTTGCTTATGCTGACATCTTGAAAGAACGTAGAATTGAACTTGGTTTAGAAGGTCACCGTTATATCGATTTGAAGAGACTTGCAACCATTGCAGGTGTAACAATGGATAGAAATGCAAAAGACGATATTATCCCAACTTCGAATCTCCCAAATAATAGCCATAAGTATACTTTACCTATTCCTATTCAGGAGACTTCTGCTAATCCAAACTGTAAGCAAAACCCTGGTTATTAATCAACAATAATCATATTATATACAACCCCTGCTCCAAGCAGGGGTTTTTATTTGCTATTATTTCTTATTTTTGCTGAACAATAATGAATAATGAAGTACATCCTTTTCATACTTTCCTTCTTTAGCTTTGCAGCGCAGGCTCAGATTGTTGACAAAGCAGAGGTGAAGAATCCTCCGGTCAAAAAAGAAGATACATTGGTAATCGATTCCGGAAAAAAAGATTCCCTGAAAATTTTTAAACCTACAATTGAAGATTACCAGTTTCAGACCCAGTTTTCTGAAAAGAAAGTCTTTGATACTGTAATGACTTTTGATAAAACCCATATTTTTTCTCAATATAACAACAGCGATAACTTTGGAAGGGTGCAGCCTGCCAATATCGGTGCAGGATTCAACCCATTGGTATTTGAAGTTAATCCGGAGCAGAATCTGGCTTTATTGCCTTCCAATAAATCTTATATGATTCTTGGAGCCAATGATGTGAAATACTACGATGTAAAAACACCCACCGCTTCATTTATTTATCATAATGCGATGCGGAACGGTGCGGCGCTGAGATCTACCTACACCCAGAATATCGGGAAAAGATTCAACTTTGCGCTTGAATATATGGGGCTTCGCTCTCAGGGACTTTACAGGAACTCATTGGCGGCAAATAACAATACTATATTTTCCGGTCATTATGTTTCTAAAAGTGGAAACTATGAATTATTTGCCCATTATCTCCATCAGAATGTAAACAATCAGGAAAGTGGCGGGATCACCGAAGATAATCTGTTTCAGAATGGTGACAGCAACTATAAAAACAGACAGAATGCTCAGGTAAATCTGGCATCGTCAAGCTCTCAGTTTTCCTATCGAAGATATTACCTGAGTCATCAGTTCACTCCGTTCAATGCAGAAAAATTTCCTTTCAGCATCAGACACACTATTTCGCATCAGGGAAACAAATATTATTATAACCAAGGCGCATTGGAAAACTATTGGTACAGAGTGCCGGCAGATCTGGTGAATGGCTTTCCTCTGACCACAAAGAAATACTCTGACAATTTCAGCAATACGGTAAGCTTGATTTTTAATAATGAAAAATTTAAACTGGATGCAGGAGTACGCTATCAGATCATTAAACTGGGAATCAGAGATGTTGTAGCCCTTAATGGGGTGTCTTTCCCAGGTGAGCTTAAAGAAAACAGAATTGGAGCAGTAGGAAACTTACAGGTAAAACTTTGGGATAAAATTCAGTTGAATTCATTCCTGGAATTCTCAAACGGGAGCCAGTTTAAAAGCTACCTAAGAACAGCCAATAACCTGAAGTTTGAACCGATAAAAGATTATTTTGTTAATGCTAAAGTCAACTTTCAAAGTGCTTACCCTTCTTTCAACTATCTGTTAAATACTTCCGTTTACAACAACTTCAATTATTATTTTGAAAATGCAAAGAACCAGTCTGTAATGGAAATAGGGGGAAGTATTAATCTGAAATGGTTCAAAACAGAGATTTTCGCCAATTATTTCAGAATTGATAACTATACTTACTTTGACAGCAACGGAAATCCGAAGCAAAGTGAAAATTCTGTGAATATTTCCCAGATTGGAGGTGATGCTACATTCAGCTTTGGTAAATTCCATCTGAATACCAGGCTGCATTTCCAGAATACCTTAACCAATAAAAACCTGCTTCCTTTGCCAGGATTTATCGGTAGAGCGAACTTCTTCTATCAGACCCAGGCCTTTAAAAAAGCTGCTGAAATTCAGGCAGGACTCAAAGTATATTACTTCTCTAAATTTGCTTCAAGAGATTACTTCCCTGTCCTTAATGAATATATTCTTCCCCGTGCAGATTCATTCTCCATTGGAGGGCAGCCTATTGCAGATCTTTACATCAACATGAAGGTGAAAAAAATGTTTTTCTTCATAGAAGGTCAGCAGATAGGAACATTTATTTCCAATAATAAAGCATATGCATTTCCACATTATCCGGTATATGATTTCAGATTGAATATCGGCATTGTGTGGTATTTGTTCAACTAAAAAAATAACAGGTTGAAAACAATTAATAAGATATCATTCAACGATATAGAAAGCATTCCTCAATTGGTAAAAGATTTTCTGGATCAGAAAATTGAGGGTTTTGAAAATACTACATTCTCTGTTGAGCATTTTCGCCAGCAGATCCATGTGAAGAAAGATTCCTTCACTTCAGAAAAAAGAGAGCTGTTGTTTGATGTGATGAGCGGCCAGCTTGCGGATCTTCGTCTTTCTTCGAAGCAGAAGGAAAATCTGGACCATCTTAAACTTCCCGATACTTTCACCATTACAACAGGGCATCAGCTAAACCTTTTTTCAGGGCCTGTTTTCTTTGTCTATAAAATTTTACAGACTATCAAGACCTGTACCTCCCTGAAAGAATACTTCCCGGACTTTAATTTCGTTCCTGTTTACTGGATGGCCTCAGAAGATCATGATTTTGTGGAGATCAATCACTTTAAAACAGAAAGCAATTATTACGAGACCCGTGAGAAATCCGGAGGACCGGTAGGACGAATCGAGATCAGTGATACTTATTTTATTTCGGAATTTGAAAAGGAATTCAAAGACTCTGTTTTCGGGACCGAACTGATCTTAATGATGAAAGAAGCTTATAAGACAGGAAATACTTTGACCCAGGCTATAAAAATTCTGGTCAACCGTCTTTTCTCTGAATTCGGACTTTTGATTCTCGATGGAGATTCCAAAGAACTTAAAAACCAGATGAAAGGGATCTTTAAAGATGAACTTCTTGATTTCAGCCTGCAGAAAGCATCTCAGGAGAAAGTAAATTTTCTGACGGAGAAATACGGAAAAGTACAGGTGAATCCCCGTGAAATCAATTTATTCTATCTTTCCGATACCAGAGACAGAATCGAATGGAACGGTCAGGAATATACTATTGTAGATAAAGATATCAGGTTTACAAAAGAAGAACTGCTTACAGAACTGGAAAATCACCCTGAAAAATTCAGTCCGAATGCCTTAATGCGTCCGGTATATCAGGAAAATGTACTTCCGAACCTGGCTTATATAGGAGGGAATGCAGAAATCATGTACTGGCTGGAACTCAAAGATTATTTTTCAAAAATAAATATCCCTTTTCCAATTCTTATTCCAAGGAATTCAATGTTATTCCTGAAAGAAAAAACGTTAGGAAAGATTGAAAAACTTGATCTTACAATAGAGGATTTCTTCCATAACTTTACAGTACTCACCAACCGGAAAATTTTAGAAGATAATGCCATTTTAAAAGCATTGGATGACAGGGAAAATATGTTGATCCATAATTTCTCTGAGCTCAGAACACTTGCGGAAACTACCGAAAAGTCTTTTGGAAATATGGTGAAAGCAGAAGAAGTAAGACAGCTGAAATCATTTAAAAGAATGAAGAAAAGATTGCTTCATGCTGAAAAAATAAAGCAGAATGAATTGCTGGAAAGACTTGAAAATCTGTTTTTAGATGTTCATCCCGCAAAAACGTGGCAGGAAAGAGTGTATAACTTTAGCGTATTCTTTTCGGATTATGGCTATTCGTGGCTTGAAAATTGTTTGGAAGAGATGGTGGTTCAAGATTCCAAATTAATAATTGTTGCCATTTAATTTTAAAGAAGTATTTTTGTAAATTATAATTATCGAATATGATAAAGAGGTTTTTTATTCTATCCAGTTTATGTATGGTTTTGGGAGTTTCAGCCCAGAAATCACATACGGTTGTGCAAGGTGACAACCCTTACAACATTGCCAGAAAGTATGGAATGACTGTAGATGAATTGCTGAAGCTAAACCCAAAGCATAAAGATGGCAAGCTCGCTATCGGAGATGTTTTAACCATAAAATCAGATAAAGCGGCAGCTCCGGTTACCAAAACTCCGGTAGCTGAAAAAGTACATACTGCTGCCGGAACCGCAGTAGGAAAAATTGTATTGCAGCCTAAGCAAACCATCTATGGAATTACAAAACAATACCGTATTTCTGAAACCGATTTAAGAAAACTGAATCCTGAACTGGAATCCCATATGAAAATCGGTGATGAGATTACATTACCTCTTGCAAGCATTAAAAAATATGGTGATCAGCAGACTGTAGTGGCAACAGCTAAACCTGTGGAAACACCGGTTGAAAAAACAGTAACAGCTACACCGTCAGCAGAGGGAGAAACGTATGTGATCCAGGCCAAAGATAATTATTACAGAATTACAAAACAGTTTGGAATCAGCCAACAGGACCTTTTTGTTTTAAATCCGGGACTGGAAGAAAAAGGACTGAAGCCTGGCGAATCCATTAAAATCAAAAGATCAAATACCAATACTAATACCACCAATACAGATGCTGTTGCTGAGCCTGCAAATCCAAAAGAAAAGATGGATTCAGGAAACGAAAAATCATCATCTGTATCCAATGTTGTGGCAGGAGACGATTATGTAACCTATACCGTTCAACAGGGAGATACTGTATTTTCTATCGTCAATAAATTTGGGGTAAGCATTGATGAGCTTATTGCATTGAACCCTGAGCTTTCCAAAGGATTGAAAACCGGAATGGTTTTAAAGATCAAAAAACAGGATGCAGCGTACAGTAAGAAAAACGGTGATGCATTGAGTGTTATTTTAATGCTTCCTTTCGGATACAGCACCAACGAAACCCAGTACAGAGGAATGGCTCTTGACTTCCTGACGGGCGCTAAGCTTGCTATCGAAAGAAATGCAAGAGGAGGCCAGAAACTCGATATCAAAGTTGTAGATTCAGGAAATGAAGCTTCATTCAAAAATTCCCTGACTCAAATTAATCCTGAGAATACGGATCTGATCATAGGCCCGTTCTTCAAATCAAATGTTATTGATGTTCTGGATTTCACTAAAAATCAAAAAATACCGGTTGTAGCACCTTTTGCCAACACTCCGGAATTATATAACTACAGCAATCTGATTATTGTTGAAACCAACAACCAGACCTACGCAGACAAAATTGTAGAAGAGGTAAAAGCAGTATACTCGAACCAGAAAATATATGTAGTGGCGGATTCCAAAAAAGAAAATGCGAACTACATCAAAGCAGGTCTTGAGAAAACGG
The DNA here is from genome assembly GCF_001684965.1 of Chryseobacterium arthrosphaerae. NCBI lineage: Bacteria > Pseudomonadati > Bacteroidota > Flavobacteriia > Flavobacteriales > Weeksellaceae > Chryseobacterium > Chryseobacterium arthrosphaerae. Next base: position 594,194 of record NZ_MAYG01000012.1, read on the forward strand.
TTAAAAATCCTGAAGTAATCATCGTGAATTCTCCTTCAGACATTCAGCTTGACCAGAATATGATGACAGGGCAGTCTGCACCGGTTATTGCTATCCTGGCTAATGATGATAACGGTACAGGAGATGCTTTTGCCAATAAAATAATTGCTTTGTCTAAAGAAGTACAGGGAGTAAAAGCTTTCAGTATGTTCTATTCGCCGGTTTTCGAGAAGAAAGTGGATGATCTGAGCCAGGCAAGTCTGGTATATCTGATGGATAGAAAGATCAATACCGAAGGTAATTTTGAAAAAGAAATCCTGGCAGCCTACAAAAGCAAATACTGCAAAACACCTCCAAAATATGCGGTCGTAGGATTTGATGTGGTAAACGATATGCTGACCAGAGAAAATAAAAAAGGAGAAATCTTTAAGCAGATGAATAAAGTGCAGACTCAGCTTGCAACAAAATTTGAGTTTGTAAAATCAAAAGCGAACGGAGCTTATGTCAATACCGGATACAGAGTCATCAGACTGGTACCTTAAATGATTTACAGTTCCCAGAAGAATATTTCTTAACATTATAGTTATATTTGCATAATATTTAATTCAATACATGAAAGCACTTGTATTTCCAGGGCAGGGTTCTCAGTTCGTAGGAATGGGAAAAGAATTGTATGATTCTAGAAAAGATATTAAAGATCTGATGGAATCTGCCAATGAAATTTTAGGTTTCGATATTCTTTCCATTATGTTCAACGGAACGGATGCGGATCTTAAGAAAACAGAGGTTACCCAGCCTTCAATATTTATACATTCAGTAGCAGCATTAAAAGCAGTAAATGGTCTTGGAGCTGAAATGGTAGCAGGACACTCTTTAGGAGAATTTTCTGCATTGGTAGCCAATGGCGTTTTATCTTTTGACGATGGCCTGAAGCTGGTGTCAGAAAGAGCTAAGGCAATGCAGGCAGCGTGTGATGCGAATCCAAGCTCTATGGCAGCTATTTTAGGATTGGAAGATGCTAAGGTTGAAGAAATCTGTGCACAGATCAGTGGAGTAGTGGTTCCGGCCAATTACAACTGTCCGGGGCAACTGGTAATTTCAGGAGAAACAGCTTCAGTAGAAGAAGCATGTGCAAAACTGAAGGAAGCAGGAGCGAAAAGAGCATTATTACTGCCTGTAAACGGAGCTTTCCATTCTCCTTTGATGCAGCCGGCACAGGAAAGACTGGCAGCAGCTATCGAGAAAACAAAATTCAGAAAAGCAACCATTCCTGTATACCAGAATATCACAACTACAGCGGTAACAAATCCTGATGAGATCAAACAAAACCTGATCGATCAGCTTACAGGTCCTGTAAAATGGACACAGTCTGTACAGAATATGATTAAAGACGGTGCATCAAACTTCGTAGAAGTAGGACCGGGAAAAACCCTTCAGGGATTGATCAAAAAAATTGACGGATCAGTAGAAGCTGCATCTGCAATCTAATTAAGAAAAAATATGAAAGCGATCTTTTCACCGGGCAAGCTTATGCTTACTTCAGAATATTTCGCTATCGATGGAGCTCTTGTCTTAGCGGTACCTACCAGGCTGGGACAAGAGTTTTTTTTTGAAGAAAAAGATGATCAACAGTCTTTAATTCTTTGGGAAGCACTCCATCAGAATAAACCCTGGTTAAAAGCTGCCATTGATTACAAAAGCTGGCAGATCCTTGAAACCAATATCCCATCAGGCGCTGAATTTATTCTGAAAACTTTAAAGAATGTTCAGCAGCTTTCTTCTATCAGATTCCAGAATGATTTTACCTATCATCTGAAAACAAACCTTCAGTTTCCGGCAGATTATGGCCTGGGAAGCAGTTCTACCTTAATGAATAACCTTGCTGAATGGGCGGAGATTGATCCTTTTCATTTAAATACAATCAGTCTTGGGGGCAGCGGATATGACATTGCAGTGGCCAAAGAAAAATCTGCAGTCCTTTTTCAGAGCAAACCTGAGATTCAATATGAAAAGGTAGATTTTAATCCTCCTTTTAAAAATGAATTGATTTTTATTCATTTAAATCAAAAGCAGGATAGCCGGGAAGGAATCAGTTTTTATAAGTCGAAAAAGAAGTCACCGGAATTGGTTAACGAATTTTCAGATATCACAAAGAAAATTTTATTATGCAGTGAATTGGAAAATTTTTCCGAATTACTGATGATTCATGAGCGGAAAATTGCTGATTTTCTTGAAATTCCTACAGTTAAAGAAAAAATATTCTCAGACTGCCCTGTATTTGTCAAAAGTTTGGGCGCATGGGGCGGAGATTTTGTGATGAGTGCCAAATTTGGGGGCTATAAAGACTATTTTTGGGAGAAAGGTTTTACAACCGTTTTTGAATGGTCAGATATAATTAATTTATAATCAGTAAATTACAATCCCGTTTTTTTATTTGTCATTCTGACTTATATCAGTATATTTAAACCACCTTTAACAAATAATTAATATTATTTTTGTTGAAGACAATAAAGAAATAGAAAATATAAGTAAAATGAAAAACACTAAAATCATCCAGGATTTAGAGAAATTAGGGATTAAAGGAAACTATGAAGTAGTGTATAATCCTTCGTATGAAGAATTATACCAGGCTGAAGTTTCTCCTGAAAATCAGGGGTTTGAGAAAGCGGAACTTACGGAATCGGGCGCGGTATCAGTAAAAACAGGAATTTTCACAGGTCGTTCACCTAAAGACAGATATATTGTTCAGGATGATGTTACAAGAGATACAATTTTCTGGGATGGTAAAGTAAACTTACCTACAACAGCGGAAATTTTCGGGTCTTGTAAAGAACTAGTGCTGAACCAGCTTGCTGAATCTAAGAAAATTTATGTAGTAGATACATTCTGCGGAACCAATGCAGATACAAGACTTAAAGTAAGATTTATCGTTGAAGTAGCATGGCAGGCGCATTTTGTTACGAATATGTTTATCCGTCCTTCTCACTATGAGCTTGAAAACTTTGGAGAGCCTGATTTCACGGTAATTAACGGTTCTAAAACAACTAATCCTAACTGGGAAGCTCAAGGATTGAATTCTGAAAACTTTATCATGTTCAACCTTACTGAAAAGCTACAGATCATCGGAGGTACCTGGTACGGAGGTGAGATGAAGAAAGGGATGTTTGCTATGATGAACTATTACCTTCCGTTGAAAGGAATGGCTTCAATGCACTGTTCTGCCAACGTAGGTGAAAAAGGTGATGTAGCTCTGTTCTTCGGTCTTTCAGGAACAGGTAAAACTACATTATCGGCAGATCCGAAAAGATACCTTATCGGAGATGATGAGCACGGTTGGGATAACAACGGAGTATTCAACTACGAAGGTGGATGCTATGCAAAAGTAATTGACCTATCAGAAGAAAAAGAACCGGATATCTTTGCAGCCATCAAGAGAGATGCTCTTCTTGAAAACGTTGTTGTAAACAATGGAGTAGCAGATTACACAGACGGATCTATCACAGAAAATACAAGAGTTTCTTATCCAATCTATCATATCAACAAAATTGTATTGCCTTCTAAAGCAGGGCATGCTAAAAAGATCGTTTACCTTTCTGCGGATGCATTCGGAGTACTTCCTCCGGTTTCTATCCTGAATGAAGATCAGGCTCAGTACCACTTCCTTTGCGGTTATACCTCTAAATTAGCCGGTACCGAAAGAGGAATTACAGAACCTCAGCCTTCTTTCTCACCTGCATTCGGTGAAGCGTTCCTTACTCTGCACCCAACAATGTACTCTAAAACATTGATCGGTAAAATGAAAGAGCACGGCGCTAAAGCTTATCTGGTAAACACAGGATGGAATGGTACAGGTAAGAGAATCTCTCTGAAAGATACCAGAGCCATCATCGATGCGATCATTGACGGTTCCATCGACAATGCTCCTAAAACCCAGGTTCCGATTATGAACCTTGAAATTCCTACCGAACTTCCGAATGTTTCTACAGGTATTTTAGATCCTAGAGATACTTATGCAGATGCTTCGGAATGGGAAGAAAAAGCAAAAGACCTTGCATCAAGATATATCAAAAACTTCGAGCAGTATTGTGATACTGAAGAAGGTAAGAGATTAATCGCTTCTGGTCCCCAGCTACAGGAACAAACAATCTAATAAGATTTTTTACAGATACAGAAAAAGCCTCATCAAAAGATGGGGCTTTTTATTTTAGTATTTCTTGCAATTGCTGATCAGTTCATTTTGGTCATCCAGTTTGTGAATAGTGTCTTTAATAACTTCTTCACTAAGGTTTTTGACAATCATGAAATGTCCGGATGAAAAATAGGGCGCTGTTTCAAGAAATACCTCCAAATATTTTGGAGTGATAAAGGTGAGCCAGTATCGATCACTATTCGAGAATATGATGGTAACTTCTATGTCGTAAGATGCCGGATTTTTTATCTCACCATCAATATGAATTGAAGTGATTTCGGGTTCCTGTTCCGGACTGAAGTAAAATTTTGAATACCATTTTAGTTTACCCTGATCATTGCATATCCTTACATTATCGGTATTTATTTTCTCAATAATATAAGATTTCCTTTTTGTCAGCTGACTGCTGTAAACTCCAATGCTTTTACAGTACACTTTACTTCCTGCTTCCATGACATTATTGTAAGCTCAGTATTGCCAATCTGTACCCATCCATTCCAAATCCGGATAGGACAGCATCTGTACAGGCTGCCGTTACAGACTTCTGCCTGAATTCTTCTCTTTTGTAAATATTGCTGATGTGAACTTCAACCTTAGGTTTTCTGATGTTCTTCAGACAATCGGCTATAGCGTAAGAATAATGAGTGAAAGCTCCCGGATTGATCACCACTGCATCAAAATCATCTTCCTGAAGCCTGTTGATCAGCTCACCTTCAATATTGGACTGATAATAGGAGAGCTCATGAGTGTGAAACTCAGACTTCAGTGTTTCCAAGTAATTTTCCATGGAAACAGTTCCATAGATCTCCGGTTCCCGGGTACCTAAAAGATTCAGATTAGGTCCGTTTATAATCAAAACTTTCATTCTATAAAATTAAAAAGTTTTTTTAATAAGGAGTCAAAAAAATCAGTCAGGTTTTTATTTTCTGCTGTTGAATTATTTTTAATGATATTTATCATATTTATGGAAGTGTTAAATCTTTAAACGCTTGGTTTTAATGGGTTTTAATAAAATCTTATGTTAATTTTTGTAAAATTTCTATTAAAAAATTAATAAGTCTACTTGTTTTGTAGACTAAATATGTATAGCTTTGCAACCATAATTTCGATCGGCTTATAAAGAAAGATGGAGGGAACTGACCCTGCGAAATCTTAACAACCTGCTACGGTAAGGTGTTACATTCAGCCTGTAAAAGGAAAAATAAGCATTTGGTTTATCGTATTTATCGATGCCCTTTGCTGACTTTTCTGCAAAGGGCAAAATTTTAATATTTGATAAACAAAATTGATTATGATTAATAAAAATCTATTTAATTCTAAAATTTGGATTCCGCCTGTTGCTGCATTTTTCTTAGGTGTTGCCAGCGTAAACGGACAGGTTTCTAAACCGAAAAAAGATACACTCCGTGAAAAAGAGATTGATGAAGTGGTTGTCGTAGCTTACGGAAAAGCCAAGAGAAACAGCTATACCGGTTCGGTAGCAACGATTTCCAGTGATAAAATTAACAACAGACCTGTAACCAATATTACCAAAGCTCTGGAAGGGCAGGTGCCGGGAATTCAGACTACAAGTTCTTCTGGGCAGCCGGGTGCTATTGCTACGATCAGAATCAGGGGTATTGGCTCGGTAAGTGCTTCC